>JADZCW010000034.1 GCA_020851395.1 Phycisphaeraceae bacterium | reverse complement strand
GGCACCGGCTGGATGTAATTGCTCTGGATGCCGTTGAGCTCCGTGACCGTCATCGGCCGCGCCCGCAGCGTCGCCTCGGCCTGGCGGGCCACCTGATCCGCGGTCACGTCCTCGACCGCCTGCCTCTGCAGCGTGATCGCCGCCGGCAGCAGCGACACCACCGCCGCGAAACCCACGACGAAGATGCCCATCGCCAGCATCACCTCCAGCACGGTGAAGCCGACGCGCGCCGCCCCGACCGTCCGCCGTGCGGGCGTCGCCATCGGGCCGGTCTGTCGCGTCATCCGCCGTCGCATCGCTCACTCCATCAGCAACGAGCCCGAGTACCGGCTGAAGAACACGGTCTTGCCGTTCTCCAGCACCCACTCGCGGCACGCGTCGTAATCGGGCTTGCCGACGTCCTGATCGCGGTACGCCGGCCAACCGTCGGTGAAGTTGCCGTAGAACTTGTTCTTGTCGTAGAGGATCACGCCCACCACCGTGTCGATCGCCTCGAGCGGCACCACCGCCTTGTTGGCCGCGTCGGCCGCGTAGTTGGCGGGGGGGGTGATCTTCGGCCGCGCCTTGGACACGTCATACAGCGGCCCGCCGCGGTCATACGTGTCAGGCTTCTCGGCGCTGCTGTCACGATCGCGGCCGGTCGTGATCGAGCTGAGCTTCACCGATGTACCGTTGAGCGTCACGTCCCGCAGGTTGTAGTCGCCGTTGTAGAAGACGCCCCAGTCCAGGGAGCCGGAGGTGAAATTGATCCGCGCCTGAACCAGCCGGCCCTGCGGATCGAAGCGGATGGCGAACGGCGGCGGCAGCAGCAGCACGTCGCCGTTGCCCGTCCCACCCCGGGTGATCCCCACGATCCCGATGCCCGAGGGCACGCGGATCGACTCGACGTCCGTTCGGTCCTTGAAGGCCGTCAGGTAACGGATCTTCGGCGGTTTGCTGTTATTGCTCTCGACGTTGTAAGGATCGCGAGAGAGTGGAACGCTGCTCCCGGTGCTGCCAACCGCCGTCTCATCGACCTCCAGGAACCGGATCTCGCCCGAGGGGGTGAAGAGGATCGCCGTATCGCCCGACCGCGTCACCGGCCGCAGGGGCAGTCGGCCCGCGTCACCGGGGCTGAGCGTCGACGAAGCGTTGGGGTCCGTTGCCGTCAGATCGATCATCGCCGCCTTGGGGCTCGACAGCCGGGCCTGCGAGAGCGTCACCGCCGTGGACACGGCATTCACGCCGGCCTCGATCCGCCCCGACTGGATCATCCCCACGATCGTCGGCACGCCCAGGCCCATCAACAGGATCATCAGCCCCACGACCACCAGCATCTCGATGAGCGTGAACCCCTCGCCTCTCCGGCCCGCGACCGGGCCCGCGTGCCGCGCGTCCACGCCTCCGCGCCCGAGCGACGTGATCCCTTGCGCCCGCTCGACCGCGGTGCTGTTGCTTCGGGATGTCAGGCCATGCCGGTTCACTTCTGTCCACCTTCAAAGTCGAAGCTGAAAAGGTTGTCCTCGGTCCGATCGTCCGTCCCGTTCTGGTTCGTGTCGCGGCTGGGTGGGGGGGTGTACCCGACGTCGCCCCAGTACCCGTCCGGGCCGGCCGAGGCGAAGAACGGCCGCCACTTGCCTGGGGTGCTCACGGCCTGGGCGCCGTTGCTGAACGGCCCGCCGACCTCGGGCAGGAACTGATCCATCGGCACCGTGTCCGCCCCCGTGCCGTGGTAGACGTAGGCCGCGTAAACCAGCGGGTGCTCCCAGCCGTCGACCACCTCCAGGAAGCCGTTGCCGTCGGTGTCCTTGAGGTAAGTCTTGCCCAGGGCGTCGATCATCTGCCGCGTCTCGGGCACCTGGGACATGACCCACACCCAGCGCTCAATGCCCGCGACGCGGGCCGGCTCGACGTCGTCCGACTCGTCGGTGTCGGCCGCGTCGTCCTGGTCAAGCTTCACGGCCGCCGGGGCCGTGTCCGGCGTGCCCGTGTCGCCGGGGAACAAGCTCCACGCGGTGCTGACGGCCATGACGGCGCCGCTGCCCTCCCACAGGAACGGCCTCGTGATGACCTTCGAGTGATTGACCTTCTGCTTGGTCAGCAGCTCGTATTGCGTCTCGACCGCCTGGAGCTTCGACAACAGCAGCTTGGTCGAGTTCAGCCGGTTCGAACCGGCCATCTTGATCCCCGCCGCGACCCCGATGGTCAGCAGCACGGCGATGATCGACACCACCACGAGGATCTCGATGAGCGTGAAACCTCGTGCGGGAGTGGCGTGGTTGGTTCGTCGCGTGGTTCTCATGGCGTGCGCCTTGTGGGCTGTCTCCTCCGGCCGCCGGCTACTTCCCGCCGGACACCGACTGGATCAGCGTGACCAGCGGCATGAACAGGGCGATGACGATGAAGCCCACGATGCCCCCGAGCACCAGGGTCATCATCGGCTCGATCAGCGAGGTCAGGCTGTCGACGAGGGTGTCGACCTCTTCGTCGTGGTTGTCCGCCACCTTCAGCAGCATCTTGTCCAGGTCGCCCGTTTCCTCGCCGACGTCGATCATGTTGGTGACGATCGCGTCGCACACCCGGGCCTTGCGCAGCGGCTCGGCGAAGCTCTCGCCCTGGCGGACCGAGTCGTGCACCCCGGTCAGGGCCTTCTGGAAGACGTAGTTCCCCGTCGTGTCGCGGGTGATCGTCAGGGCGTCGAGGATGGGCACGCCGGCGCGGATCAGCGTCCCGAGCGTGCGGGTGAAGCGGGCCACGGTGGACTTGGCCACCAGGTTGCCGATCACCGGCAGGTAGAGCACCAGGGTGTCCAGCCCGGCCTTGCCGAACCGGCTGCGGCGCAGGAGCTTGTAGAGGATGAACACGATGATCGGCCCGAAGAGCACGAAGACCACGCCCGGCACGGCCTGCGTGCTCGTGTCGTCGATGAGCTTGCCCCCGAGCCAGTTGCTCGCCTTGATGAGCATGTCCGTCAGCGGGGGCAGGGCCGAGTCAAAGTCCGCGAAGATCTTGGTGAACTGCGGCACGATGAACAGCATCAACGCGGTGACGATGATCACCGCCACGGAGATGACCACCGCCGGGTAGGTCATCGCGCCCTTGATCCGCTTCTTCAGACGCTGGGCCTTTTCCAGGAAGTCCGACAGACGCTGGAGGATCATCTCCAGAACGCCGGCGACCTCGCCGGCCGCGATCATCTTGGTGTAAAGCCGGTCGAACGCCTTGGGATGCTTGGCCATGGCGTCCGAGAGCGTCATGCCCGCCGAGACGTCCTCGGTGATGTCCATCAGGATGTTCTTGAGCGGACCGGGCTTGAGTTGCAGCTCGAGGATCTGCAGCGAGCGCAGGATCGGCAGGCCGGCATCCTGCAGCGTGGAGAACTGGCGGGTGAAGGTCGTCAGATCCTTCTTCTTGACCCCGCCGATGGCGAAGGACTTCTTCTTGGTCGTCCCGCCGCCCTTGCCCCCGGCCCCGCCCCCGGAAGCGCCGGCGCGGGCCTTCTTGACCTTCTGCTCGCGCACCGAGGTGGGGAAAAGCCCCTGCCCGCGGATGCGGGAGATCGCGTCCTCATTGCTCGCGGCGCTGATCACGCCCTTCTGCGGCTTGCCCGCCTCGTTCAGAGCCTCGTACTGAAAGGTTGGCATGGGAATCTCCTGCCGAAAACCCCTTCCAGGGCCCGGGGCGCGGCCCACGTTGGGCGGGCGCCCGCCGAGCTCCCCGGCTTGTTACGCCTCGCTGAGCGTCTCCTTGACCACCTCGTCGATGGTCGTCATCCCGTCGTAGATCGCCATCAGGCCGCCCTGACGCAGCGTCCGCATCCCGCGCTTGCGGGCCTCGTTGCGCAGCAGCTGCGTCGAGGCGTGCTGCATGATCATCTCACGCATGTCGTCGTCCAGCACCATGATCTCGTACAGCCCCAACCGCCCGCGGTATCCGCTGTTGTTGCAGTTCTCGCAGCCCGAGCCGTGATAGAACTCGCGCCCCTGCACGTCGTCGGGCAGCAGGGCCAGCTCCATCAGCTGCTCCTCCGTCGGGACGTAGGCCTTCTTGCACTTCGGGCAGATCCGCCGCACCAGGCGCTGGGCCAGGATCCCCTCGAGCGTGGCGGTGATCAGGAACGGCTCGAGCCCCAGGTCCAGCAGTCGCGCGATCGACGACGGCGCGTCGTTCGTGTGCAGCGTGGTGAACACCAGGTGGCCTGTCAGCGACGCCTGCACGGCGATCTGGGCCGTCTCGATGTCGCGGGTCTCGCCGACGAGGATGATGTCCGGGTCCTGTCGCAGGAAGCTGCGCAGCGCCGCGGCGAAGGTCAGCCCCACCTCCGAACGCACCTGCACCTGGCAGAGCCCGTCGATGTCATACTCGACCGGGTCCTCGACCGTCAGGATCTTCGTGTCGATCGTGTTCAGCTCGCGCAGGGCCGAGTAGAGCGTCGTGGTCTTGCCGCTGCCGGTCGGGCCCGTGACGATCACGATGCCGTTGGGCTTGCCGATCAGCTGGCGGAACATGTCCGCGTCGTCCGGCCGCAGGCCCAGCTTGTCCAGGTCCAACGCCACGTTCCCGCGGTCGAGCACGCGCATCACCACCGACTCGCCGTACATCGTCGGCAGCACCGCCACGCGCAGGTCCACCGGGCGCTTGTCGATCGTCAGCTCGATGCGCCCGTCCTGCGGCATGCGCCGCTCGCCGATGTTCAGGTTTGCCATGACCTTCACGCGACTGACGATCGGCATCGCCAGGTGCTTCGGCGGCGGGACCATCTCGTACAGGACGCCGTCGATGCGGTACCGCATCTTGAACTCGTCCTCGAACGGCTCGAAGTGGATGTCCGACGCCCGGTCCTTGATCGCCTGCATCAGCACCAGATTCAAGAGCCGCTTGACCTTGTTGTCGTCCGCCGCCTGCATCAGCTGGTCGAGGTCGATCGACTCGCCTCGCCCCTTGAACTCCTCGAGCTGCTCGTCCGACGACAGCTCCCCGATGAGGTTCTTGAGCGACTCAGCCTCGTCCTGCTTGGCCCCGTAGAACTTGGCGATCAGCTGGTCGATCACGCCCGGGTCCGCCACCACGGGCTTGATCTCGTAGTTGGTCAGGAGCCGCAGGTCGTCCAGCGCCCGGATGTTGCCCGGGTCGCGCATCGCCACCGTCAGCGTTCGCTTGTTCTTGTTAAAGGCCAGAGGCAGCACCTGGTACTGCTGCACGCTCTCGGGCTGGAGAATGGCCCGCACGTCCTCGGGGATGTCGTGGTCAGCCTTCAGCTCGATGATGTCCATCCCGCTCTGCGCGGCCAGGGCGGCGGCGACGTCCGCCTCCTTGATGAATCCCAGCTCGACCATGAGCTGGCCGATGAGCTTGCGCTGCCCCTTGCGGGCCTGCTGCTGCTGGAGCTCCAGGGCCTCGTGGACCTGCTCCCGCGTCACCTTGCCCATCTTCGTCAGCACCCGGCCGATGCGCCGCCCCTTGTACTCGCTGGACGACCCTTCCCCGCCCCCGGAAGTGGAAGCGCGGGCCGCGCCGGTGCTCCCGCCCGAACCGCTCGCCGGCTTGAACGCCTCGTCCGCGCGGAGGGACTTTTCAGGGTTGTCGTTGTTCGCCGAGCGTCGGAAGAATGCCATGGCGGGCTCTTTTCATCATTATCTGGCCGTCAGGCCGGGGTGCTCATGGACACGGGGGCGGGTTCATTCAGTCAGTCGTCATTTCTTCCACCGCGCCGTTCAACGCCTGCTCATCCAATCCGGTCGAATCTCCCGCCAGGCCGCCATCCATCATGCACCATCCACCAGGAGCGGCAGTTGCTGTCGGGGTCGCGGACATCACGAAGGTTGGCGAAGCTTCAGAATGCACTCTTTTTTGTTGGCTGAAGCTTTGCCGATCGGACCTCCCGGGCTTTTTGCCCCTGCAGGGTGCCTGCATTCACGGCCGGGAAGGCTCAAATCCCCGCGCTTCACATCGGAATCGTACCAAGTTCCATGTGAATCGGAAGCTTTTTGACGCTGGAAGATAGCAATAGACACATGGTTTTCGGCGACAACGCTCGCGTCGTGGCGATGGTCTACTCGTGGTGGCGGTGGGGGAGGGGGGCACAAAAGACAGATACGCGTCATGCGCGATCATGTGCCCGGGGGGAGTTCCTGTTTTTCATCCAGTTCGACACGTCCGATGGTCACGCCGGCCCGATGCAGGCGGTCCCGCATCGCCTCGGTGTCACGGCAGTGGTCGATCATGTCCTCAGGCGAGATCGCGCCCTGCTCAAAGAGGGCCCAGAGATGATCATCCAATAACTGCATGCCGAACTTCTTACCGGTCTGGATGGCCGAGTCGATGCGGAAGGTCTTGGCCTCACGGATGAGGTTGGCCACGGCGGGGGTGACCATCAGGAACTCATAAGCTGCCACCATCCCTTTACGATCAATTCGTTTTAAGAGCTGCTGGCTCAGCACCGCCATCAGGGTCGTCGAGAGCTGGACGCGCACCTGGTTCTGCTGAGCCACCGGGAACGCGTCGATGATGCGGTTGATGGTGCCTGCCGCGCCTGTGGTATGCAGGGTCCCGAACACCAAGTGGCCCGTTTCGGAAGCGGTGATGGCCGCTTCGATCGTTTCGAGGTCTCGCAACTCACCGACGAGCATGACGTCCGGGTCCTGACGCAGGGCACGCCGCAAAGCCTCGGCGAAGCTCGGCACGTCATTGCCCACCTCGCGCTGGTTGACGATGCTCTTCTTGTGGGGGTGGTAATACTCGATGGGGTCTTCGATGGTGATGATGTGGCAGTCGGTTGTCTCGTTGATGAAGTTGATCATGGCCGCCAACGAGGTTGTTTTTCCTGAGCCGGTCGGGCCCGTGACCAGGAACAGGCCGCGGGGCCGATTGACCAGCTCCGAGACGATCTTGGGCAGGCCGATCTCGTCCATGCCCAGGAGCTTGTTGGGGATCTGACGCAGGACGATGCCCACGTGCCCCTTCTGCTTGAAGATCGAGACACGGAAGCGGGCCTGGTCGCCGTAGGCGAAGCCGAAGTCGCTGCCGCCCTCTTCCTGGATCTCGGTCTGGGACTTCTCGGGCGCGATGGACTTCATCAGAGCCATGGTGTCCTCGGGCTCGAGGACCTTGGTCCGCAGCTCGATCAGCCGGCCGCGGGCGCGGATGGTGGGGGGCTTGCCCACGGTGATGTGCAAGTCGCTGGCGCCCTGTTTGATGACCGTGTCGAGCAGGCGATCGATCTGGATGGAGGACATGAGGGGTCTCGGTGAGGAGTAAGGAATGAAGAGTTAGGAGTCGTGGGACATGAGTTGGTTTTTGGACGTCTCCCCTGCCGCGCAGGCACCGGCACAAACTTCCGGGGGGGTTATTCGGTTTCTTCTTCCATGGCCATGACGCCCTCTTCCTGGGCGGTCGAGGCGATCTCTTCCATGGTGGTCTGGCCGTCGAGGATCTTCAGGCGACCGTCGCCGAGCAGGTTCCGCATGCCCGAGTTCAGGGCCGCCTGCCGGATCTGGTTCAGCGGCGCGCGGGTGAAGGCCAGCTCCCGAATCTCGTTGTTCATGACCATCAGCTCATAGATGCCGCGCCGGCCCTTGTACCCATTGTGATTGCAGTCGGGGCATCCGACGGCTTTGTAGATCGTCTTGCCCTCGAGGTCCTCGGGCTTGATGCCCAGCAGGCGCATCAGCCGGCGATTCGGCTCCGTCTCGGGCTGCTTACACTTGGGGCAGAGGATGCGGACCAGTCGCTGGGCCAGGGCGGCCTGGATGGAGCTGGCGACGAGGAAGGGCTTGGTGCCCATGTCGATCAGGCGCGTGATAGCCGAGGGGGCGTCGTTGGTGTGCAGGGTGGAGAAGACCAGGTGCCCGGTCAGGGCGGCCTGGATGGCGACCTCGGCCACTTCCTTATCGCGGATCTCGCCCACGAGGATGATGTTCGGCGCCTGGCGGAGCATGGCGCGAAGGATATGGGCGAAGGTCAGGCCGATGGTCGTGTTGACCTGGCACTGGTTGATGCCCTTGAAGGAGAATTCGACGGGGTCCTCCGCCGTGATGATCTTCTTGTCCGGCCGGTTGAGCACGTCCAGGGCGGTGTAGAGCGTGGTCGTCTTGCCCGAGCCCGTCGGGCCCGTGACCAGGAAGATCCCGTTGGGCCGGCGGATGATGGTCTCGAAGGTCTGCCGGGTGTCGTCGCGCATGCCCAGGTTCGCCAGGCCGATGCGGGCCGACTCCGGCCGCAGGATACGCAGGACGATGCTCTCGCCGTGGTACGTAGGGCAGGCTGAGACGCGGAAGTCGATGGTCTGGTCGCCGACCTTCTTCTTGATGCGCCCGTCCTGGGGGATGCGCTTCTCCTCGACCTTCATCCCCGACATGATCTTGAAGCGGGCGGTCAGGGCGGGCTGGATGCGCTTGGGCAGGCGGTCACGTTCCTGACAGACGCCGTCGATGCGGTACCGCAACCGGACGCGGTCGGCGAAGGGCTCGATGTGGATGTCGCTGGCGCGACCCAGCACCGCCTCGTTGATGATCTGGTTGGCCAGCTTGATCACCGGGGCCTGGTCGCCGGCGGCGCCCGGGGCGTCCATGTCGATCGAGACGTCCATCGTCGCCCCGACGGCCATCTCCTCGGCCGACACGTCCATGCTCATCTCGCGCACGGCCTTGTCGATGCTCGCCCGCGACTCCGACAGCAGGCCGTCGAGATAGGCCTTGATCTGGCCCTTGGACGAGACGGCCATGGTGATCTCCTTGTTCACGCGGAACCGGAGATTGTCCATCGTCTCGAGGTCGTTTGGGTCGTGGACGACGACCTTGAGCTTGTTCCCCTCGACCTTCAGCGGCAGCACGAGGAACTTCTTGATGAAGTCCATCGGCAGCAGTTCCATGGCCGCCTTTTCCACCACGTTCGGCTGCGTCAGGTCGACGTAGTCGAGCTCGAACTGCTCAGCCAATGCCTGGGCGACGTCGTCCTCGGTGCAGTACTTGAGCTCGACGAGCGCCTCGCCGATGCGCTGGCGCGACCCCTTGGCCACGCGCAGGGCTTCGTGGACCTGCTGGTCATTGAGCTTGCCGGATAGACGCAGGATTTCGCCGATCTTGCGACGCTTGCGGGCCATGGACACCTCGGTTTGGACGGTTGGCCAGGCGTGGCGGGGCGCGGCGGTCGTGGTTAGACCGAGACCCGGCCGGGGGGGGAGCCTCGGGGCCTTTAAGCTGAATTATGAAGCTGTTGCGGTCGAAAGACAACCGGCCCGGCCGATCGAAACGAAAAAAATACACCCCGGCCGGGTGTCGCCCGCACTGCCTGGGAGAATTTCGGGGAAAAACCGGGTCAGGTGGGGCACCGGACCCTGGGTGTCTATACCATGACGGCCGAGTCATGGCGGGCCGGGTCGTCCGCCGCAGCCCTGGAGGTACATGCACATGGGATTCTGGCTTGGTCTATTGCTGGTGGGCCTGAGTGTCGGGGTGGCGGGGGGGATGCTGGGCATCGGGGGCGGGGTGATCATCATCCCCACGCTGGTCCTGTTGTTCGGGTTCAACCATCTGCAGGCGGCCGGGACCAGCCTGGCCATGTTCTCGCTCCCGATCGGGCTCTTCGCCTTCCTGACCTATTACCGCGCGGGCCATGTCAACCTGTCCATGGCGGGCGTCCTGGCGTTGGGCTTCGCCGCCGGCGCGTGGCTCGGGGCGCTGATGGTCAGTTGGGGTTGGATTCCCGAGGGGACGCTGCGACGGATATTCGCCTGTTTCATGGTCTACGTGGCGATGAACATGCTCTTCCGCAGCGACGCCCGGGTCTGGGCGGCGCTGGCCACGATCACCATCGTGGTCGTGGCCGGGGGCGTGTACATGGTCTGCCACATGATGGGCCGGCAGTGGGAGCGGCAGAGCGCCGTGTCGATCTTCCGTGAACGAGCGGCCCGTCCGATGGCGTACGATTTCGAGATCTGATCCCCGATCTCACGGGGGGATGCCGGGCTGACGTCATTCGCCGGTTCCACCGTGACCTCGTCACCGAACTCAAAAGCAATTGGCCATGGCCCTCGACCTGATGCAGCTCGCTCAGCCCTTCATGCCGCCGATCCGCACGATCCGTCACTACAGGATCGCCGACCTGCCCGCGGACCTGATCGCCGGGCTGACCGTGTCCGTGGTGGACCTGCCCCAATCGATGGCCTTTGCGCTGATCGCCGGCGTCCCGCCGGTGTACGGCATCTACTGCGCGATCTTCCTGGCCTTCCTGGGCGCGCTCTTCACTTCCAGCCGGTTCCTCTCCAACGGGCCGACCAACACGCAATCCCTGCTGATCGCCGCGATCGTGTCACGGGTCTACGACGTGCACGACATGCACTACGTTTACCTGGTCGTGGCCCTGGCGCTGCTCAAGGGCCTGATCCAGCTCGTGTTCGCCGCGGCTCGGATGGGTGGGCTGGTGCGTTACGTCAGCAACAGCGTCATGATCGGATTCACCGCCGGCGCCGGCGTGCTGATCTTCCTCGAGCAGATACCTAATTTCCTCGGCGTCCACGTGACACGGGCGACGAACGAGTGGCCGGGCGTCATCGGCATGGTGGCGCGCCTGGGGCCGCACTGGGGCGAAGTCAACCCCAGGGCCGTGGGCATCGGCCTCCTGGCGCTGGGGCTGGTCATCGGAGCCAGACGCCTGTCCGACAAGGTCCCGGGCGCCCTGCTGGCCGTGATGATCGGCTCGGCGGTCGTCTGGGCGATGAACTGGTCCCAGGGCGATCTGCCGATTGTCGGCACGCTGCCGCACGGCCTGCCGACCTTCCAGCTCCCCCACATCGGCTTCGGCAGTGGCGAGCAGCGCGTCTCCTGGAGCGAGGTCGAGGCGATGCTCGGCGGCGCCCTGGCCATCGCCCTGCTGGGCATGCTCGAATCGGTGGCCATCGCCAAGTCGATCGCGGTCCGCACCGGACAACGAATCAGCGCCAATCAGGAGTTCTTCGGCCAGGGCTTCGCCAACGTCACCGGCAGCTTCTTCATGTGCATGCCCGGGTCCGGCAGCTTCTCCCGCACCGCGCTCCAGTATGCCGTCGGCGCCCGCACGCGGATCGCCAGCGTCGCCTGCGCCGTGTTCAATGCCGCCATCTTCCTCGCCCTGGCCGGCCCGGCACGCTACATCCCGCTGGCCAGCCTCGCCGCCATCCTCTTCATCGTCGCCTTCATGCTCGTCGACTGGCACAGCATCGTCCGCATCGCACGCACCAGCCGGTCCGACACGGCCGTCTGCCTCATCACCTTCGCCGCGGCGCTGACCATGCCTCTGACCTACGCGATCTACGTCGGCATCTTCCTCAACATCGCCCTCTACCTCAATCGTGCCAGCCAGTTGCACATCGCCGAGATGGTCGTCACCCACGGCGGGCCGTTCATCGAGCGCCCCATCCAGACCGTCAGCGGCAGCCAGAACGTCATGTTCCTTCAGGTCGAGGGAGACCTGTTCTTCGGCGTGGCCGACGAGCTGGGCGATCGCCTCCGCGATGCCGCCGCCCCGGGCGTCAGGGTGATCATCCTTCGCCTCAAACGCACCCACTCGATCGACACCACCGTACTGCACACCCTCGAGCGGTTCCACCGCGACGTCCGGACGCGCGGCGTCGAGCTGGTGTTGTGCGGCCTAAGGCCCGAGCTGCTGCGCAAGATCCAGGCCTACGGGCTGGACAAGCAGATCGGGCCGGACAACATCTTCCAGGCCGGCTCCGGCATCTTCGCCAGCGCAAAACGCGCCATCGCTCGCGCGAGTGTTCTGGTGGGCGAGGCCGTTGACGCCGGCGACATAGCCCTGGACGACGACGAGTCGTTTGCCTACGAGATCTGAGCCCGCCGCCTCGGCCCCGCCGCCTACCGGTCGAACTGCGCGTCGAACGCGATCGCCGAGGGCTTGAAGTCCAGCTTCTTGACGAACGCGCACGACTCCGTCGCCCCGTGCTCGCGGTCCATGCGCGAATCCTCCCACTCAACCGACAGCGGCCCCTGGTACCCGATGTCGTTCAGGGCCACGATGATCTCCTCGAAGTTCGTGTCACCCCGGCCGACGGAGCGGAAGTCCCAGTACCGCCGAGGATCGGCGAACGTGGTGTGCCCGCCGAAGACGCCGGCCTCCCCGTTGCCGTGCCCCCACCAGGCGTCCTTCATGTGCACGTGGTAGATCCGGCCCGCGAAAGCCCGGATGAACTTGACATAGTCCACCCCCTGATAGCCCAGGTGCGACGGATCGTAGTTGAAGCCGAACCGCTTGTGGTTGCCCACGGCCTTCAGGGCTCGCTGGGCCGAGGCGATGTCGAAGGCGATCTCCGTCGGATGTACCTCCAGGGCGAAGTTGACGCCGACCTTGTCGAACTCGTTGAGGATGGGCTTCCAACGCTTGGCGAAGTCCTTGAAGCCCTTCTCCCAGTAGGCCTGGTCGGTGGGGGGGAAGGCGTAGATCGAGTGCCACACGGATGAGCCCGTAAAGCCGTTGACCACGGCCGGGAAGGCCAGCCGGCCGGACTTCTTCCCGCCCGGCGCCGCGTCGAAGAGCTTCCTCGCCGCCTTGGCGGTGTCGATCATCCCCTGGGCCGCTCGCTTGCGGACGCCCTCGGGGGCGCCGTCGCCCCAGATCTCGGGGCTGAGGATGGCCTGGTGTCGCTCATCGATCCGGTCGCACACCGCCTGCCCGACGAGGTGGTTCGAGATCGCGTAGCAGGTCAGACCGTGGTCCGCCATGATCTCCCACCGGCTCTTGACGTAGTTCTTGTCCGCCAGGGCCTTGGGAACCTCGAAGTGGTCCCCCCAGCAGGCCAGCTCGACGCCGTCGTATCCGAAGCTCTTGGCCTTCTGGCAGAGGGTCTCGAAAGTCAGATCCGCCCACTGACCGGTGAACAAGGTGACGGGACGAGCCATGGAAGAACCTCCAGGAGAAAGTTGGCCCAACGGAACACCAGGAACCGCCGATCCGGGAGACGACAGTTTGGCGATGTTCCCCGCGAACCGCAACCAGCGGAGCTTGGTGAGTGATCTGACCAGCGGTAGGGCACGCATCCTGCGTGCCATCTATTGACGGCCTTCGATCCATTGGCATGCAGGATGCATGTCCTACTTGTCGAGCGATTCCGCCAGATCAAGCATCTTCTCCCGCAGCCGCTGGGCGACCTGCTCGTTGCTCAGCCCCGGCTCAGGCATCCACGGCCGGCCGAAGAGGACGGTGGTACGGCTGGGCAGCAGAAAATGGCTGAGCATCGAGCGTGTGCGGGGCGTCCCGTTGATCCAGGCCGGCACGATCGGCACGCCCGACCGCCGGGCGATCAGGCCGACGCCTGGCTCGAACGCCCCGAGCACCCGGTGGTCCCGTTGCAGCCGCCCCTCGGGAAAGATGCCCACGGGCTCGCCGCGCTCCAGGGCGGTGACGATCTGACGGATGGACGTACGATCCGAAGCGTTCATCGCCAGCGTGATCGGCCGGAACGTCTTCCACAGCGGCCCGAGCCAGCCGAACAAGTACTCCCTGAGCATCACCCACCGGATCAGCCGCGGCGAGGTGGCCTGGAGCACGAAGCCGTCCAGCCCCGTGGTGTGATTGGCCGCGAGGATGAACGGCCCTTCCTTGGGCAGATGATGCCGACCGACCCAACGCAGGCGATGCCAGACCAGGCAGTAGAGTCGCCCGAGCCGCCAGTAGACATTCGCGCTGACGCTGGGCATCGGGCCGCGCCCGAGTTCCCGGCACAGCCCCGCGATCCCCACCACCGCCAGCAGCCCCGCCAGCGGGTACATCGCCAGGATCGTCCACCGGTCCGCGTCGGACGGCAGCTGCCAGATGATCAGGTTGACCACCACCGCCGAAGTGGTCGTCAGCACCTCGCGCACGCCGAAGACGCGCCCCCGCACGTGGTCCGGCGCCAGCGACTGCATCAGCGTGGCCACCACGATCATCGCCACGTTCCCGAAGAAGCCCGTCACGAACGACAGCGCCAGCCCCAGCTCGAACGACGGATTGACCGCCATCGCCAGGAAGCACACGCCCGTGAAAGCCAACCCCGCCATCGCCGTCCACGACGACTCGCGTCGCGTGTTGATCCACGCCACCACCAGCGAGGAGCTGAGCATGCCGAAGCCCGTCGCCGCCCCGAGGTAAGCGATGTGGCTCTCAATCCCGCTGTCGGGGATGCCGTACCGCCGCTTGCACAGGGCCGCCAAGGAGGCCATGAACACCTGCGCCGCCGCCCAGAAGAGGATCGTCAGGCTGGTCAATTCCACCAGCGACCGGCGGTGACGGATGTACCTCGCCCCCTCGACCATGCGATGCCACTGACTGACCCGCTTGGTCGCGACCTGCGGGTGCCCGCGCACCGTCATGAACGCGAAGAACGTGCCCGAGACCATGTACAAGCCCACGCCAAAACCTAACCCCGCCTTGAGCGACCAGTGCTCGATGATCCACCCCCCGACGAGCAGCCCGATCAGCGACGAGATCACCGCGATCCCCAGGATCACCGCGTTGGCCGCCTGCAGATGCCGCCCCGGCACGACCTGCGGCACCATCGCGTTGCGCGTGGGCGTGAAGATCGCCGCGAAGCACCCGACAGCCAGCACCAGCCCGTAGACCTTCCAGTGATGCTCCGGCCCCAGGGCCATCACCGTCCCGGCCGGCACCAGCAGCAACCCCCACAGCAGCAGCAGCCCCCGCGACTCGTCGCACGCCAGCATGATCCACTTGCGCGGCAGCGTGTCCGCCAGCCACCCCCCCAGCGGCGAGATGAAAAGATAGGGCAGAAAGAAGAAGAACGAGATCCCCGCCTGCACGCTCGACGCCTGCACCCCCGGAAGGCTCATGCCCAGCAGCGACCACCCCGCCAGCTGGATCAGCCGGTCCCCGAACCCCGACGCCGCCACGCTCGTCCACATCAGCGTGAAGCTGACGTTGCGCCACAACGCCCCGACGTCCCGCTGCTCGGCGGGCGTCACGACGTCAGGCGGCGGTGGGGGGGTCGGTGAGCAGACGTTGGACATGCCCGTGATTCATCCCTGTGCACAGCACACCCAGCATACTTCCCACCCACCCCGATTTCAGAACGGATACAGCAGCATGAACGCCGCCGCCACGATGATCAGCAGCGCCATGATCAGCCCCAGCAGCAGCGTGATCCGCTGCCCCGACGTCAGGCTCGAAGGCTTGTGTGGGCTGACCTTCTCCGCCTGATGAATCGCCGGCTCGTGTTCATCCTCGTGCTCGTGTGGGTCGAACTCGCCGGGCCGCATCGGCGCGTGTGGCCGGCTCGGCTCCGGGGAAACGATCGGTGAGCCCATCGGCAGGGTGTCGCCCGGCCGGGTCTTGCGACCGTTCTTCGCCGGCACGGGCGCCGGCGTCTCGGGTTTGCTCGGCGAGGCCGGCCGGTCCGCTCGTTCGGGCGCTTCGAGGTTCTGGGGGTCGCTCAGCCCCAGCGGGTCCGGGATGGAGATCAACGAGCCGCAGTACTTGCACCGGCAGACGCTGCCGGCAAAGCCCGCGTCGACCTTGAGCGTCTTGCCGCACGAGGGGCAGGGCAGTTCGATCCGTTCCATGCAGCGAGGCTCTCCGGGCCGGCGCCAGCGCCCCGCAGGGGCTCGCGTCAGCCCTGATCCTATCGGACACCGGGGCTCCACAGATAATAGAAGCCCGCCTGCATCCCGGGTGAATCGGTGAAGTTGAACTGCGCCACGTTGACCTGCGTGCCCTCCCCCGGAATCGCCCCCGCCCCCGCAAGCGAGGACCCCGCCTCAGGGCTGCCCGCCTGCGGCACGACCGCCGGCGCCGCCGCGTAGGGCGACCCCACGTACTGCATCGGCCGGTGGTAGATCACCAGGTTGGCCCGGTCGATGCCCGCCAGCCGGATCGCCTCTTCGTAGGCGTCCCTCAGGTCGCCGGTCCGATCGATCAGGCCCCGCTCCGCCGCGTCGGCCCCCGTCATGATCCGCCCGTCCGTCAGCGGGGCCAGATGCTCGGGCGTGAGATTGGGCCTGGCGAGGCGCACCACCCCCACGAAGTTGCCGTGGAACTCGTCGACGATCTGCTGGAAGATTTTCCGCTGCTCCTCGCTGAGCGTCGAGAAGGGTGACCCGGCGTCCTTGTTCGGCCCCGACGTCACCGCGTCGGCGACCACCCCTAACCAGTTCAGGGCCGGCTTGACGCTCACGAGTTGGATCAGCACGCCGATAGAGCCCGTGACGCAGGTGGGATAGGCGATGGTCTTATCCGCCGCGCAAGCGACATAAAACCCCCCGGAGGCCGCCGTGTCAGTCAAGAGGGCGACCACGGGCTTGCGGGCCTCAGCCTTGAAGCGCAGGATCATGCGATACATCGCGTCCGACGCGGCCACCGACCCCCCGGGGCTGTTGATCCGCAGCAGCACCGCCCGCACGCGCCTGTCCTTGCGGGCGGCCTCGAGCTGCTCGTGCAGCAGGGCCACGGGGTTCTCGCCGCGTCCGAGCAGCTGCGGCTTGTGGGCGTTGTAGATCAGCCCGGTGATGTCGATGATTGCCGCGTCGTCGCGCGTGGGCCGGTCGGCCTTCTGCACGATCTTGGCCCGCAGCTCCTGCCGCTCGGGGTTGCCTCCGATCGTGACGCTCACCGGCATGCAGCCGGTCACCGCCATCGCGATCATCACGGTCAGGAAATGGAGCGTTCGATTCATGGACGGCTCTCTGGCGTGGTCGAGAGGATCGCCGCCCATTGTAGCGGTCCAGCGGGCAGGGGCATGGGGATCAGAAAGAAACGTCTGGTTCAGCGGCCGGACCCGCGCCGACGCATGAAGACCCCGCCCGCTCCGACGAGCAGGAGCATCGCGCTCGCCGGCTCGGGGATCACGCTCAGCGACGTCGGATCGATCGCTCCCGCCGCGGCGTCCTGGAGCGCTTGCGGCAGCAGGCTCATCGCCGCGTCCGACCCGATGCCCGCCGACCCAGCCAGCAACGCCACGAAGGGGTTGATGTCCTGGACGTCGACCAAACCGTCCCCGCTCATATCGCCCGTCAGGGCCAGCAGAACATTGGGATACGTCAGGGCGAACTGACCAGCGTCCGCCAGGGCCAGGACGAACGGATTAATGTCCTGGACATTGACCAGCCCATCGCCGTTGAGGTCCCCCAGCACCGGCTGAGCCGACCAGGCCAGGCCGTAGGATTCCTGCTTGGTGCTGCTGGTGAAGTCGAAGTTCTGTCCCGCCCAATGGACGCGGACCATGTAGTGGCCCGTCTGGGGCAGCGCAAAGTCCAGGTGCTCGACGTTGTTGTACTGGCTGACCGACTCGGCCACGAGCACCGAGGGCAGCCCGTTGACCACCGACCAGACCTGAAGATCCAGGTTGTCGAAACAGACCTCGTTGTAGACGTTCATCGTGTTGGTGTTGAACGACCGCTGCACGAACCAGTCGAGCGTCACGGTCAACTTGCTGTTGGCCGCCAGGGGCTGGGAGAGGTAGTAGTCCGTGTTGCCCGAGGACTCGGAGACCGACCCGTAGTCCCAGCCCACGGCATAGGCCGTGCCGCCGGTGAGATTGGGCAGGTCGTGGGTGCCGACGGTGTACTGCGAGAACGCCTTCTTGAGGTCGATCACCCCGGCCCCGCGGTTATAGTCAAGGGATTGCGCCGTGCGGATGACGCCCGCGACGTTCTGCTGGTTGTTGGTCCAGGCCTGGTCCTTGTACGCCGAGTTGAGCAGAACAGCCTTGATCACCCGGCCGTCGACCGACGTGCCCCCGCCGTAACGGTCGTAGCCCGCGTCGACCAGCAGGGCCGCGCCGCCCGCGACGATCGGCGAGGCGAAGGACGTGCCGGTCTGGTTCGTGTTATAGAGGTTGGTCGCGCCGCCCGTGGGGTCGGTGCCGCCCGTGTTCGAGCCGGTGGTCCCGCCGTACCTGGCCAGCGTGAAGTGGCTGCCGGGCGCGAGGATATCCACCTGGGCCCGCACCCCCGTGATCACCTCGCCGGAAGTGGGGTCAAGGTAATCCCCCGGGCCGCGAGACGAGAAGCTCGCGTACTGGACGTACGGCGGGGTGGTGCTCTCATTGCCCACAGCCCCGACGGTGATGCCGTTGTAGCCCGTCCCCGGCGCCAGGACCGAGTTGGTGGTCGGGCCGCCATTGCCCGCCGCGAGCACGACGGTCTTGCCTGACTCCCACGCCAGGGTGTCGATGACGCAGGTCACCCAGTTGAATCCCGTGGTGGACGTCTCGGAATATCCCCAGGACGAGTTGACCACGTCGGCCTTGCGACCACTGACCGCCGTCCTGAGGCTGGTGACGTACGGGTAGAGGAACGACTGACGGGTGAAGCTGAAACTCGTCCCCGTCGGAGCGCTCGGCCAGTCCGACGCGATGGCACCGGACCACAGCGTGGCGCCGTAGGCGAAGCCCCTCTGTTTGGCGGTGTCGCCCCGCCCTGCCGCGGCCTGGGCCACCTCGGTGGCGTGATAGTCGAACTCTCCGACGTGCGGCCCCGAGTGCGTCGGGTCGTACAGCAGGGTCGAGACATGGGTCAGCGTCTCGTGCTGGTTCCACGCCAGCCCCGCTTCGATGTTCGCCACGACCGCGCGGGTGCCCGTGTAGCCCGCGTCATAGAACGTGTTGGCCCCGAACAGCGCGTTGATGTCGTAGGCGTAAGTCGTCGACTGGATCGCCTGCGCTCGCGGCGCCGCGACCAGAAGGGCCGTCAGCATCGCCAGCCAGGCCGCCGCGATCAGACGCTGCCGCATCAACGGGTTGGCGAATACGGTCGCTGTCCAGGTCTTTGCCAAGCGTCGTCTCCGTCGGGCCGGTTGCCCGGTGTCGCGAACGTGTCCGGGTTTCCGGGGGCTCCGGGGTGCAGGGGGTTCCGGGGGTGGGTTGTAGTGTCGGTAGGCCCATTGTGCACCTGGCCTTCCGACGTTTCCAAGCATACCCCCGATGCCCCCGCGAAACTAGTAAAAAATGAAATCTCTGTCTGGGGCGGGGGCTGTCATGCGGGCTGTAGGGCCGTCAGCGGCGTCATATCCAGTGATGTCCGGAAGAAATCCGTCTAACGCAGCCTGGGTAATCTGCGCAAGATCCTTTCCCGCAACCTTGTCGGGCCATGCACCAGGCCGGTTCGCGGGCTTTGCCACGAGGCCCCAGGGCCTCTACGATAAAACATCCCACCCAACCCGTGATTCCAGCCCACCAAGTGCTCAGAAAGGCCCGAATGATGCAGGGTTCCGTTCCCCCGGCCCCGGAAAGCAGCTCCGCCGTCCACGCCCCCGCGGCCCCCACGCCGTCCCGCGGCGCCCCCTCGGCCATGCCCGACGTCCAGGCCAGCCACGACCTGCGCCGCGTGGCCATCGACAAGGTCGGCGTCCGCAACATCCGCTACCCCATCACCCTGCACTGCCCAGCCACCGGCGGCGTCGTCCACACCGTCGCCACCGTCAACATGTACGTGGGCCTGCCCCATTACCAGAAGGGCACCCACATGAGCCGCTTCCTCGAGGTCCTTAACGAGCACCACGTCTCGCTGCGCTCCAACCACATGATGAAGGTCTGCCACGACATCAAGGACCGCCTCGAGGCCGAGGAGGCCCACCTCGAGCTCACCTTCGCCTACTTCGTCCGCAAGAAGGCCCCCGTCACCGGCTCCGAGGGCATGCTCGACCTCCAGGTCACCTTCGAGTGCTCCGCCAACGACCACGACGACTTCGTCATGGCCGTCAAGGTCCCCGCCGCCAGCCTCTGCCCCTGCTCCAAGGAGATCTCCGCCTACGGCGCCCACAACCAGCGCTGCGAGATCGAGGCCAAGGTCCGCTTCGAGCCCGGCAAGTTCATGTGGATCGAGGAGCTCTTCGAGACCATTGAGAAGTCCGCCAGCGTGCCGGTCTTCTCCGTGCTCAAGCGACCGGACGAGAAGTGGGTCACCGAGACCGCCTACGACAACCCCAAGTTCGTCGAGGACATCGTCCGCGACCTGGCCGTAGCCCTGGACAAGGAGCCACGCATAGCCTGGTACCAGGTGATCTCGGAAAACTTCGAGTCCATCCACAACCACAACGCCTACGCCCTGGTCGAGAAGGACAAGCACCGCGACCACGAGCCGCGAACGTGAGCGAGCGGTCTGACGGGTAGGGCACGCATCCTGCGTGCCATCGTTTGATCTTGATCCACTGATGCATCATGGCACGCAGGATGCGTGCCCTACGAGAACAACGGGCACTCACCCCGAGAACGCCGTGATCGCCGC
The DNA here is from genome assembly GCA_020851395.1 of Phycisphaeraceae bacterium. Classification (GTDB taxonomy): domain Bacteria; phylum Planctomycetota; class Phycisphaerae; order Phycisphaerales; family Phycisphaeraceae; genus JADZCW01. Next base: position 3,856 of record JADZCW010000034.1, on the reverse strand, counting down.
CGGGCCGTAGATGGCCACGAACAAGTCCTTGAGGAACTTGGCCAGGAAGAAGTTGATGATGATGATCGCCACGAAGCTCGTGACGAACGAGTCCGTCGCCGCGCGCCCCACCCCCGCGGCCCCCTCCCGGCAGTGGAACCCCTTGTAACAACTGATCAGCCCGATCGACAGGCCGAACAGCACGCTCTTCGAGAGCCCCGAGAAGACCTCCCACGCCCCGATGAATGCCCGGCTGAACCGCCAGTACTCGTCACCGTTGACGCCGAAGCCGTTGACCGTCACCCAGTACCCGCCGGCGATGCCCATCAGGTCCGACAGCACCGTCAGCAGCGGGATCATGATCAGGCACGCCAGCACGCGCGGCACGACCAGATACGCCACCGGGTCCGTCCCCATCACCCGCATCGCGTCGAGCTGCTCGGTGACGCGCATCGTCCCCAGCTCCGCCGAGACCGACCCCCCGACGCGCCCCGCGATCATCACCGCCGCCAGCACCGGCCCGATCTGCTTCACGACCGAAATATTGATGATCCCCCCCAGCCGGTCCTGCTGCCCGATCGCCGCGAACTGGTCATACGCCTCGACCGCCAGCACCATCCCCACGAACACCCCCAGCAGCAGGATGATCGGGATCGACTTGGTGCCGATCGAAAAAAGCTGCGGCGTCAGCAGCCGCCATCGCTGCCACTTGTTGATGTCCCGGACCATCCACGCCACGGCCGAGGCCGCGAAACGCCCGAACCTTCCCGTCCCCTCGAGCCGGGCCAGGCACCACCCGCCGACGTACGCCAATTCGTTCACGACCATGCGAATAAGTGTATCGCCCGAGCGGCCGACGCGCGCCGACCCATCCCCCCGCGGCCGGCCCCGCGTTATGGGACCGCCCCGTCACTTGTCGGGCAAACCTCTAAGCAGAAAGGGTGAGCGAGGGGATTCGAACCCCCGACCCCCAGGACCACAACCTGGTGCTCTAACCAACTGAGCTACGCTCACCATCGCCGTCGCGGGCGACCATCGATCAGACCCTCAAGCGTACGAACAGCCCATTTCACTGTCAAACTCCCGAAAGGTCATGCGGGTCAAGCCGTTGCGACCGCCTGCCGATACCAGCGCTGACGCGAACCGGGAACGACGCCCAGCCCGGCGGGAGCACACACCATGAGCGCATTGACCGTCGGTCCGACCAGACAGGGACAAGCCGAGATCCTCCTCGAGTCCGGCACCAACGAGCTCGAGGTCCTGGTCTTCGCCGTCGGCCAGGGCGTCTTCGGCGTCAACGTCGCCAAGGTCCGCGAGGTCATCCTCCCCGTCCCCGTCGCCGCCGCCCCCCGACAGCACCCCTGCGTCCTGGGCATGTTCAACCTCCGCGGCGGCCTCCTGCCCCTGATCGACCTGCACAAGTACCTTCAGCTCCCCCCCCAGAGCGACCAGCGCCGCATCATCGTCACCGAGTTCAACGGCCGACGCTCCGCCTTCCAGGTCGAACGCGTTGAGCAGATCTACCGCATGAACTGGGGCCACATGAAGGACGTGCCCGAGACCAGCAGCAAGTCCCACTTCGCCATCACCGGCATCACCCAGATCGAGGACCGCCTCGTGCTCATGCTCGACTTCGAGTCCATCGTCGACCACATCAGCATGGAGGACCGCCTGCACATCGAACGCGTCGAGAACAAGCTCGGCGTCGACCGCGGCCGATGCCGGGTCGTCCTGGCCGAGGACAGCAAGTTCATCCGCGGCATCATGGAACGCGTCCTGCGCCAGAGCGGCTACACCCAGGTCCGCGCGTTCTCCAACGGCCAGGACGCCTGGACCGCCCTGAATCAGCCCGACGGCGCCGCCGACGTGGTCATCACCGACATCGAAATGCCACGCGTCGACGGCCTGCACCTGACCCGCAAGATCAAGGCCGACGCCGCCATGAAGAAGATGCCCGTCATCCTCTTCAGCTCCCTGATCACCCCCGACACCCTGCACAAGGGCGAGCAGGTCGGCGCCGACGAGCAGATCGCCAAGCCCGACCTCCCGCACCTGGTCGACCTCGTCGACCGCTGCGTCCACGAGGCCCACAAGGCCGCCGCCTGACCCGATCGCCTCCTCCTCCGCATCAAACCAACCCGCCGCACGCCAGGCCCAAGGCCGTTCCCAGCCGGGACCGGCCTTGACGCTTTCGTGGACCCTCCCCCGCCATCGATCCATAACGAAAACCCGCACGGAAAGCCCAGGGCGGCCGGTCCGTGCGGGAAAGGAGCCACGGACCCACGCCGGGCCCGTCGCGGCAGACGAGATCACGCCATCGCCGCTACTGCACCGGCACCTGCGGGGTGAGGTTGTTGACCGGCTGATAGACAATGGTGGCCAGGTCACGATCGCTGCTGGTGCCCCGCACATTGCCGCGGTGCCACCACATCACGTTGTTGTACGCTGTAGCGAGGGATTTTACCGGCGAGCCGAGACTCAGTGACAATTGAGGATAAGAGCCGCCGAGAATGATCTTGGCCCGATCCTGCATCGTAGGCCCAGTGGCATCGGGAATCGGCACCCGGGCGGCGTGGCCGTCGACAAATCCGAAGGACAGCGAGCCAACCCGGTGCTGCTCGATGTCATTGCGCGTGCCATACGTGCCGGGCTCGATGCACATGACCATGTAGTTGACAGCCCCACGGTCCATGTTCGGCTCGCCGACCAAGACGTTGCGTGCCGGCTCCTCAGCCAACTCGATGCTGGCATTCATGCCGAAGGTATTGATGACGTAGTCTGTCGGCCAATTGTAGACGCCCGTCGCGCTGACCAGGCTGGTCTGCCGGCGATGAGCGTTGGGAATGACCGGGCAGATCACCCGCCCGAGCTGATCGGGGGTGATGTACTGACCATCCTCCAGAATCCCGAACCAACTCAGCTTCCGATCGGAGAGCTTGCTGATCAAGGATGTGGCCCACGAATTGTCACTGGCGGGCACGACATTACCGTTGACGAGCTTGTAGGCCGGCTTGCGTTCGTCCGGCACGCCGATGTTCTGATGCTCCACGGCGTAGTCCAGGAACGCGCCGCAGAGGAACTTGGCGTTGCTCTGGCAGCTGGTGACCGCCGAGCTCGAGCGGACCATGCCAATGCCCGGCAGGAGCAACGTGAAGGTGACGGTCGTGATGGCCGCCGTCACGACCACTTCGGTGATCGTCACGCCCGCGTGTCGTCGCCGGGTCGTTGTCCGGACGGCGTACGAGCCCTGGTCACGCAAGGGGCCGCCGATGCGTCGGCGTCCACGCCTCAGGCAGGCGGCGGCGCCGATCAGCAGCAGGCCCATCGTCCCGGGCTCGGGCACCGGCGTGAGCAGGAAGGCATGCCGTTCGCCCTGGGGATTGATCCCCCAACCGACGATCTGGCCGTTCTCGTTGATGTCCTGCGCCCCCAGCAGCAGCCACCCCGGATTCGATACCAGCAGCGTGTTGAGGTCGATCAGCCCGTCGTCATAGAGAAAAGCCCTCAGCAGCATGTCTTCAGAGCTCGACGGGCTGATGCTCGACGTGCCGACAATCTGGTTCTCATCATTCATCCCCCAGGCGATCGTTGCTCCGCCGAGCGTCGGCAGCGTCGACGTGATGCCCAGGATATCTCCTGGAAAATACCGACTGCGATTGACCTCCCAGAAGATCGCCCGCCAGCCCCCCGGCTGATCGGGCAGGAAGGTCGCGCCGGCCGCGGACTTGACGTTGCTGATCGCGAACAGGGCGCTGGTGGTGGCCCCTTCGGGCTTGGAGTGGAACACGAGCTGGGTCGTCGGGCTCCACGAGTTGGGATTGCCCTGCGGCAAGCCGTAGGCGTCCCATTGCAGCGCCACCGTCCCCGTGTTGTTGAT
>JADZCW010000033.1 GCA_020851395.1 Phycisphaeraceae bacterium | reverse complement strand
TCGGCGGCATGATCACCATCCCCGCCGCCTTCATCTTCCTCGGCTCCGTCCAGGTCACCCAGGCCGCCGGCTCCTCCTTCAACCTCGGATTCATGACCCTGCCCATGGTCTTCGAGTCCATGCCCCTGGGCCAGGTCGTCGGCTTCCTCTTCTTCTTCCTCCTCTTCCTCGCCGCCATCACCAGCTCCCTCTCCATGCTCCAGCCCGCCATCGCGCTCCTCGAGGAGGGACTGGGCCTGAACCGCAAGGCCTCCGTCGCCCTCCTGGGCTTCGTCACCATGGTCGGCACCCTCTTCGTCCTCTACCTTTCCAAGGACGCCATCGCCCTGGACACCTTCGACTTCTGGATCGGCACCTTCTGCATCTTCATCCTCGCCCTCTTCCAGACGGTGATGTTCGGTTGGGTCCTGGGCGTCGACCGCGGCATGGCCGAGATCAACCGCGGCGCCGCCATCAACGTCTCACGCGTCGTCGGCTGGATCCTCAAGTACGTCTCGCCCGTCTACCTGCTGGTGATCTTCGCCGGCTGGTGCTACATGCAGATCACCACCACCAAGGGCAACCGCCTCGCCGCCATCCGTGACAACGGCTACGTCAAGGCCTCGGTCGGCTTCATGCTCCTGGTCGCCGTGCTCTTCCTGCTGCTAATCGCCCAGTCCGTGCGACGATGGAACGCCGCCGAACGGCGGGCGAAGGAGGTCGGCTGATGCAACTGCTTAGCGCCCTGACGATCGCCCAGACCAGCCCGGCGGACTTCGAGGCCTATCGCCTCTCGACCGGCGGATGGCTGGTCATGCTCATCTCCGTCGGCTTCGTCTCCGCGCTGCTCGTCTGGTGCATGCGCAAGGTCCTGACCAAGCCCGGCGAGGTCGAAAAGATCCACTCGCAGACCGACATCGACCCGCACGACGCGGACAAGTGATGGCTATCTGAGTTGGCTGGATCACCAGGCCCCCGACTGCAGATACGCGTCGATCCCCGCCGCCGCCTTGCGACCCGCTCCCATCGCCAGGATCACCGTCGCCGCCCCCGTGACGATGTCCCCGCCGGCAAACACCCCGCGCTTGCTCGTGCGCAGCGTCTCGGGCTCCGCCTCGATGTACCCGCCCTTGCGCGTCCTGAGGTCCGGCGTCGTCTGCTGGACCAGCGGATTGGCCGTCGTCCCCACCGCCACGATCGCCATCGCCGCCTCCACCTCGAACTCCGACCCCGGCACGGGCTTCGGGCTCCTCCGCCCCGACGCGTCCGCCTCGCCCAGCTCCATCCGCACGCACCGCACCTTTTGCAGCCACCCCTTCTCATCGCCCAGGAACGCCGTGGGGTTGGTCAGCATCATGAACTGCACCCCCTCATCCTTGGCGTGGTGCACCTCTTCCTTGCGGGCCGGCATCTCCTCCTCGGACCGCCGATACACCAGCCGCGCGTTCTTCGCCCCCAGCCGAAGCGCCGTGCGGACGGCATCCATCGCCACATTCCCGCCGCCGACGACCACCACGTCCTTCCCCCGGCAGTCGAACACCGGCTGATCAAACCCCGCGTCATACGCCCGCAGCAGGTTCACCCGCGTCAGAAACTCATTCGCCGAGTACACCCCGTTGAGGTTCTCCCCGGGGATATTCATAAACTGCGGCAGCCCCGCCCCCGTCGCCACGAACACCGCGTGATATCCCTCCTCCTGCATCAGCGCGTCGAGCGTCACCGTCTTGCCCACCACGACGTTGGTCTCGAACTTCACCCCCATCTTGGCCAGGTTCTCGACCTCCTCGCGCACGATGTCCTTGGGCAGCCGGAACTCCGGGATGCCGTAGATCAGCACCCCGCCGATCTCGTGCAGCGCCTCGAACACCGTCACCGCGTGCCCGCGTTGCACCAGGTCCCCCGCGCACGACAACGCCGCCGGCCCGCTGCCGACAATCGCGATTTTCTTCCCCGTCGGCGGCGGGATCGTCGGCAACCCCACCTGGCCGTGCTCCCGCTCCCAGTCGGCCACGAAGCGCTCGAGGTACCCGATCGCCAGCGGCGCCGCCTTGCGCCCCATCACGCACGCCCCCTCGCACTGGTCCTCCTGCGGGCAGACGCGCCCCGTGATCGCCGGCAGCACGTTGTCCTCGCGGATCTTCTTCGCCGCCGCCAGGTACTCGCCCGCCAGCACCAGGTCCACGAACTCCCGCACCTTCACGCCCACCGGGCACCCGTGCGTGCAAGCCCCGCTGGCGCAGGTCAGGCACCGCTGCGCCTCCGCTTGCGCCGCGTGCGCCTCCAGCCCCAGGTTCACTTCCTTGAAATTCCCCCCGCGCGTTTCCGGGGGCTGCTCGGGCATCGCCTGACGAGGCAGTTTGAGGCGTTCTTTGTGGGGAAGTCGTTCCATAACGTTACAGCTTCAATCACCATGAGCCCCACCTGGAAAGGTGGGGCCGGCCTGGAAAAGATCACTTACCGTTGCTGGTTCTCCACCTTGCACGCCCCGCCGATCTCCGCGCACATCGTCGCATGCTGCTGCTGGGCCTCGAACTCCGCCAGTTCCTGCTTCTCACGCTCGCGGTACATCGCGTTGCGCTGCATCAACAGACCGAAGTCCACCTCATGCGCGTCGAACTCCGGCCCGTCCACGCACGCGAACTGGCTCTTGCCTCCCGCCATCACCCGGCAGCCCCCGCACATCCCCGTCCCGTCGACCATGATGGGATTGAGGCTCACCATCGTGTGGATCGTCCGGGGTCGCGTCGCCTCCGCCACCGCCCGCATCATCGGGATCGGCCCGATCGCCAGCACCAGACCGATCGCTGCCCCTCCGTCGACAAGCTCCGCCAGCTTCCGCGTGACCAGCCCCTTCTCGCCATACGACCCGTCATCGGTCATCACGAACAGTTCATCGCTCGTCGATCGCAACTGCTCCTCGAGGATCAAGAGGCCCTTCGTCCTCGCCCCGAGGATCGTCACCACCCGGTTGCCCGCCTTCTTCATCGCCACCGCCGTCGGGTACGCGATCGCCGTCCCCACGCCGCCCCCGATGACCACCACCGTACCGTAGGATTTGATCTCCGACGGCCGGCCCAGCGGCCCCACCACGTCCAGGATCGACTGCCCCGCTTCGAGCGTGTTGAGCAGCTTGGTCGTCTTGCCCACCCCCTGCACGATGATGGCGATCGTCCCCGCCGCGGCGTCGGCCTCCGAGATCGTCAGCGGGACGCGCTCGCCCTTGTCGTACACGCGCAGGATGACGAACTGTCCCGCCCGGTACGCCTTGGCGATCCGAGGCGCCTCGATCACGAAACGTTTGACGTCAGGGGCGAGGAACTGGGCTTGGACAATCGGGAACACGCCGGCCTCCAGTGCGGGCTAAACACCACCCTGGAACAGGCCGCGGCGTCTGTTCCTGGACGAGCCATCCCCTCAACTATTGTCAGGGATCGGCCCGTCCGGTTCAAGGCGGCCATGGCAAGCCCCGCTCCCGGCGGTATGCTGAGCAAAAAACGGAACTTATCCGTCCCATCCGAGTCCTGATATGCCCCCGCCCCGCGCCATCACCAGCCTCGACAACCCCCGCGTCAAGCAGGTCGTCAGCCTCCTCCGCCACCGCCAGCGGGACAAGCAGGGCCTCTTCGTCGCCGAGGGCGTCCGCCAGATCACCCGCGCCTTGGCGGCCGGCCTGCCGCTTGTCGAGCTCTACGAGTGCCCCGATCTGCTCGCCTCCGCCGCGGTAGGGGGGGTGTTCGACGCCATCCCTTCCAGCCAGCGCCTGCACGTCACCGAGCCCGTCATGCAGAAGATGGCCTACCGCGCCGAGCACGCCGAGGGTGTCCTGGCCGTCTTCAAGCAGCCGAGCTGGTCGCTCGATGACCTGGAATTGCCCAAGAGCCCCCTGATCCTCGTCGCCGTGGGCCTGACCAAGCCCGGCAATCTCGGCGCCATCGCCCGCTCCCTCGAAGCGGCGGGGGGCCACGCCCTCTTCGTCGCCGACGCTCAGGTCGACCCCTTCAATCCCAACGCCCTGCACGCCTCGACCGGAGCGGTGTTCACCCTCCCTGTGGTCTGCGAATCATCCGCCCGCCTCATGGCCTTTCTCGTCAGCCGTTCGATCCCCATCCACCCCGCCGTCCCTCCGCCCGCCCCGGCCAAGCCCGTGCACGAAGTCGACCTCACCGGCCCCATTGCCTTGGTCATTGGCACGGAGCACGCCGGCCTGACCGCCCCCTGGTGGATCGGCAAGCCCCCGACGGGGAACACTTCCGGGGGCGGGGTCACATCCGGGGGGGCGATCTTTATCCCCATGGCCGGCAAAATCGTCGATTCGCTCAACGCCTCGGTCGCCGCCGGCATCCTCCTTTTCGAAGCTCGACGACAGCGTTTGGCGGCGAGTCACTAGGCATGGGCTTGCCGGTGATGAGTTGTTGTGTTTTCTCACCTTGACGCTTGCGCCGCGTAGCGTTACGTTCGCACATGTCGTGATGTCATCACCGGGGTCGTGTTCCGGCAAGGGGCGTTGCATGCGCGTGCTGATGCTCGGCTGGGAGTTCCCGCCGTACCTGACCGGCGGCTTGGGCACAGCCTGTGAAGGGCTGACCCGGGCGCTCCGCGCCGCCGGCGCCGAGATCATCTTCGTCCTGCCACGCCCCATCCCGCGCGACGCCCGCTCTCACGTCCAGCTCCGCGCCCCCGAGGCCGTCCTTCATGAACCCATCCGTGGCGGCTGGAACGGCCTGCCCCGCAAGCGATCCTCAACCGCCGCGTCCGCCCATGACAAGGTTGAACAGCCCGACGCGGATTTCGCTCCCGACGCCCGCGCCCTCCTCGATGCCCAGACCGAGCACGCCTCGCCCGTCGCTGGACGATTCGAGCTGCGCGAGGTCGCCATGCGCTTCGTCAGCCCCTACG
>JADZCW010000032.1 GCA_020851395.1 Phycisphaeraceae bacterium | reverse complement strand
GGGTGTCGATCAGGTTGATCTGCCTGCCCTGATGGCTCAGGTGCAGGACCGAGGAGAAGAGGCTGTGCCCGTGGGCCTTTTCCTCATCCGTGCAGTCGCTGACCGTGTTGCCCTTCTCGACCTGTCCGAGCGTGTGGATCGCCCCGGCTTCACGGAGGAGGGCCTCCGCCAGGCTCGTCTTTCCCGAGCCACCGGGGCCAAGTAGGGCGACGTTGCGGATGTCCGACGTGGTGTAGGTGGGCATGATCAGCACTCCCAAGACGATGGTTGCGACGCACCCGAAGAACATGCTCGCCGAAGAAAAAGCGAGCGGGAACACCGAAGTATAAAATCCTGATCACGCCTAAGCCAGCCCCAGCCCCCGTGACCCCATCGCCGGCCTGGTTTATCCTGCCTGACATGTACCCCTCCCTGATCGACCGCGACCTGGCTGTCCTCTGGCACCCCTGCAGCCAGATGCGCGATTACCGCGACTTCCCCCCCCTGCACGTTGTCGCGGCCAAGGGGTCACGCCTGACGCTGGCCGATGGGCGGGAAGTCCTCGATGCCATTTCGAGCTGGTGGTGCAAGGCTTTAGGGCATGGCCACCCCCGCCTGCTCGCCGCCTTGGAACAGCAGGCCCGCGCCTTCGAGCACGTTATCCTTGCCAACACGACCAACGAGCCGGTCATCCGCCTCTGCGAACGACTGCTCGCCATGGCCAACGGCCTGCCACCGGAAGTCTGGGGGCCGTCCGCCCCACCCGGCAAGGTCCCGGGCCACTTCGGCAAGGTCTTCCTGGCGGACAACGGCTCGACCGCCGTCGAGATCGCGCTCAAGATGGCGTTGCAGGCCCAGGCCCAGCGCGGGCAGTCACGACGCACGCAGTTTGCCTGCCTTCAGAACGCCTACCACGGCGAGACCGTCGGCACGCTCTCGGTCGGCGACCTGGGGCTCTACAGCGATCCCTATCGCCCGCTGATGTTCCCCACCGTCACCCTGACGGGCCTGCCCTACCGCACGGGTCCCGACGATCCACGTTGGCTCGACGCCGCGGCCGAATGGCCCGCCATCGAGGCCCAGCTCGCGCCGCACGCCGACACGCTCGCGGCGATCATTTACGAGCCCGTCCTCCAGGCGGCCGGCGGCATGCGGCTCTACAGCCCGGACCTGCTGCGTCGCTTCCGGCAGTGGGCTGACAAGCACAACGTCTACCTCATCGCCGACGAGATCGCCGCGGGCTTCGGCCGTTGCGGCAAGATGCTCGCCGGGGAATGGGCTGGTGAGGCTTGCCGTCCCGATTTCGTCTGCTTGTCCAAGGGTCTGACCGCCGGCGTCACGCCGCTCTCAGCCGTCCTGACCACCGATGCCGTTTACGACCTCTTCGACGCCGACTACGCCGCGCGAAAAGCCTTCCTGCACTCGAACACCTACACCGGCCACGCCCTGGCCGTCGCCGTCGCCAACGCGGTGCTCGACGTCTTCGTCGAGGAGCGCGTGCTGGATCAGGTCGCCGCCCACGCCCCCGTCATGCACGCCGCCCTGCGCCGCCTCGGCCACACCCGGCCCTACCTGCACAACTTCCGGGGCTTAGGCATGCTCGCCGCCGTCGACATCACCGACCCCCGCCAGCCCGGGACACCCCTGCCTTCCGGGGCTCGCACCGGCTACCACGTCTATCAAGAGGCCGTCCGCCGCGGCGCCCTGCTCCGCCCCCTGGGCGACACCATGTACCTCTTCCCCCCCTTAAACACCCCCCCCGCCGACCTAGAGGCCATGACCGACATCCTCGCCCAAAGCCTCGACGCCACCCTCGGCTAGACTCGCCCGCCCCTGCCAATTCGACACGACACCCCCCACCCCCAGCCAAGCCCTGGCAGCTTGCAGGGGGCAGATCACGCCTATCCACTGGCCTTTCTTTATGTGTAAGTAATTGATTTTAATTATCTTAAAACACAATCACGGATCATAGCCCCAGATCGATCCAGGCACTGCCCTTGCACTTCCCCCGCTGGAGCTGTTCTATCCCTATGGTCAACGTCCGCCCCCAACCCGACGCCTTCGGCAGCCCCTGGGCCCCCCGCCCGGGCGGTGCCCCGAACGCCATGTCGGGCTCCGCTCGCGGGCGTTTCCACGTCCTGCTGACCCAGGACCGCGACCATGCCCCCGAGCACTGGACCCAGCAGCTCCCCCGCCTGCTCGAGCCCCAAGGCGTCGTCGCCTTCGTCGCCCGCTGCGGCCAGGAAGCCATCGAATTCGTCCAGACGCGCCCCATCCACGCCGCCGTCATCGACCTGGCCACCCCCCGCCGGCTCAGCCCCGACTCCGCCCCCACCCCCCAACCCGGCGTCTGGCTCCTCGAACTCCTTCTCCGCCTGCAGAACCGTCCCCCCGTCGTCCTGCTCCGCAGCCCCGCCGGCGACCCCCGCCAGGGCCAGCGTGAGCTCCTCGACGCCCTCAAGCGCGGCGCCTTCACCGTCCTGGACAAACCCGTCGAGGTCGAGCAACTCCTCGCCGTCTTCAAACGCCTCGTCGAGAAGGCCTACCAAGACCGCTGGCCCCAGTAACCATCCCCAAGGAAGCATCGCCCCCAGCCCGGGGGCTCATTCACTTTCACAAGCACACAACCATCCAGACCATCAAGGAGAAGACAGCAATGGCCACCGCAACCGCCACCAAGACTCGCATCAAGCCCCTCGGCGACAAGGTCCTCGTCAAGCGCGCTGAGGCTGAGACGAAGACCAAGACCGGCATCTTCCTCCCCGAGGCAGCCAAGGAGAAGCCGCAGGAGGCGGAGGTGCTGGCGATCGGGGATGGGAAGCTGCTGGACAATGGGCAGCGGGCGAAGTTCCAGGTCAAGGTCGGCGACCGCATCCTTCTCTCGAAGTGGGGCGGCACGGAGATCAAGGTCGACGACCAGGAACTGCTCATCATCAGCGAGGACGACATCCTGGGCGTGATTGGCTGATCCCTTATCTCATAACCTTCTTCCCCAAGCCCTAATCCCCAATCCCATTCCCTAAGACCTAAACCCTTTTTCTTTGGAGCATCGCATCATGGCTGCAAAAACGATCAAGTTCGACGCTGACGCGCGTGAGGCTATCCGCCGCGGCGTCTCGAAGCTGGCTAAGGCTGTCCGCACCACGCTGGGGCCTTCGGGCCGCGTGGTCATCATCGAGAAATCCTTCGGCTCGCCGACCGTCACCAAGGACGGCGTGACGGTGGCCAAGGAGATCGAGGTCGAGGACCCCATCGAGAACATCGGGGCCCAGATGGTCAAGGAAGTCGCGAGCAAGTCCAGCAAGGACGCCGGCGACGGCACGACCACGGCCACCATCTACGCCGACTCGATCTTCGCTGAGGGCCTCAAGAACATCACCGCCGGCGCGAATGCCAATGCCATCAAGCGAGGCTTGGATCG
>JADZCW010000031.1 GCA_020851395.1 Phycisphaeraceae bacterium | reverse complement strand
CTCGGGGAGCTTAACGGGTTCTCTCGAAAGAGAGAGTCCGTTTTCGTTAACAGGTGCGGCGTGTCGTGCGGTTTCGCCGCTGACGCCCTAAGCCGTTGTCCACCTAGCGTTATGGCGCTTGGTCAACTTCCGGGGGCGCTATCGGTTCGTAGCCGTTGCGTTTGGGGTTCGACTGCAACCTACCGGGTTGCGGTCGGCGGCCTTCGTGGGGCGTCTTGAACTCTCGCGCTATCGCGTTAACATCGCCCGTAAGTTAACGGGCCTGTTGCGTTCGCACCCCGAATGGGGATTTCGAACTCTCTAGTGCTGACGGTGCCGTGTCAGATCTCCGGACACCACCCGGCCAGCGGATCAGCATCCGCCATCTTGCTCGCCTCGGCCTCTCGTTTGCGTTCCTCCGCTGCTTCAATGGCGGCTTGGTGGAACGCGTCGGCGATCATGTGAACGTTGAGCAGTATCTCGGTAGCCTCCTCCAGCGGAACGTCTCTCCCCAGGTAGTCGGACCAGACCTTCCGCGTCCGCGCGATGAGCTCCTCGGTGATCCATTCCGCCTCCAACGACGGCCTTCGAACCCGTCAACGAATGCCTTGATGTGGGATGGCATCTTTGACGGCGATGGAAGCGTTGCGGCTTGCTCTCGCGAGATGGAGGAGAACTGAAGACTGAACGCCAAGTGCTTGCCAATCCTTTGCTTCGCGCCGAAGAGCGTCTTGGCTTACTCGTTGTAGTTCAGGCAGCTTGGAGCATCGGTGGAGGCTATGCATCCGCTCACGCACGGCACGTATCGCGTTATTTATGAATTAACAAAAACACGTAACAATATTTTGCCTGTTCTTGCATAAGACAAAGAAATCCTTATAGTGCTGTTAGTCTTGCTCGTCATTTTTCAGGCCAAGCATGTGATCGCGTGGCAGATCGGATTAGTCGGAACAGACGCATCTTGCGTATGAGCTTCGGCAACTGCTGTGATACGTACCACAAAAAACACGACGCGTGGGGGTGAGGCGAAAGACGTGAAGGTACCGCCTCGCCCGCGGGTGTTGGCTGTTGGCCTGTTCGGGCACACATGGCACGTGTTGACCATCCCCCAGGAACAGGCTGTTAACGTGGCGTGGTACGGGAACAGAGCATGCCTCACACGCTGACTACCTGCACGTTCTGCGGGGCGGGGTGCGGTCTGTACCTTGAGACACAAGGTCATGCGGTGGTCGGCGCCTATCCGAGCATCTCCCATCCAACCAACAGCGGTCGGCTGTGCGTGCGGGGATGGAACGTTCACGAGGTGGCCAACTCCCGGGACCGGCTGACCCAGCCGCTGCTCAGGCGCAACGGCGGATTTGAGCAGGTGTCGTGGCCTGAGGCATTCGACTATGTCGCCCGGCGTCTGCTGGAAATCCGTGGGCGCTACGGCCCGGATGCCGTGGCCTTCCTGAACTCGCCCCGCTGCTCCAACGAAGAATCCTATCTGCTGCAGAGATTGGCCCGGGCCGTGGTGGGCACCAACAACGTCGATCACGGGGCCGGCGTCTATTCCAACAACTCGATCAACGTCCTGCTGGACATGCTCGGGGTGGCCGCGAGCACCAGCTCCCTGGCGGACCTGTCCCTGAGCGACGTCATCGTCGTGGACGGGGTGGACCTCTACCGCCAGCTCCCGACGATCGCCGGCCGGGTGATCCGGGCCAAGCTCAACGGCGCCAAGCTGGTGGTGATCGACGTCCGCCGCCACCGCGTGGCCGAGAACGCCGACCTCTTCCTGCAGATCAGACCCGGCACCGAGACGCTGCTCTACGGGACGATGGCCAAGGTCATCGTGGATCGCGGCCTGGCCAACCTGCCGTTCATCAAGGCCCGTTGTCGCGATTACGAATCGTTCCTGGCGCAGGTGCACGGCTACGACATCCTGCGCGCCGCGGATCGCTGCGGGGTTCCCGTGGATCTGATCGAGGCCGCCGCCCTGACCTACGCCCGGGCTTCGTCGGCGGCTCTGCTGTACTCCACCGGGGTGGAATCGCGCAGCACGCCGAGTATTCAGGCCATCGTCAACCTCGTGCTGCTGACGGGCCAGCTGGCCAAGCGGGGCGCGGGGCTTTTCCCCCTGACGGAGCACAACAATCTTCAGGGGGTGTGCGACATGGGGGTGCTGCCCGATCGGCTGCCCGGCTACGCGCTGGTGGCCGACGCGGGGGCACGCGCGGCCCTGGGGGCGTTGTGGAAGGCCAGCGTTCCGGCGTCACCGGGCTTGAGCGCTCAGCAGGTTCTCAGTGATCGGGGCCGTGGACGTGTCAAGGCGGTGTGGCTGTGCCGTTACGACCCGGTGGGGACAGCCTTGATAGGGGACGCCGGCCAGGCCTTGGACGAGTGCGAGCTGGTCGTGGTCCAGCACCTTTTCATGACGGCGTCGGCCCGCCACGCTCACGTGATTCTGCCCACCACGGCCTTCGGCGAGGAACGTGTCACCTTCACCAACACCGAGCGCCGCGTTCAACTGGCCGAGAAGGTCATCGATCCATCGCCGGGCCTTGGCGCCGCCTGGGAGCAGTTGACCGCGGTGGCCCGGGCCATGGGGGCCGAGTGGCGGTACGAGTCTTCGGCGCAGATCATGCGGGAGATCGGCCAGGCGGTGCCCTTCTACAGCGGTGCGGATTACGACAACCTGGCACGCGACTTCGGCCGGCAATGGCCCTGCACCCATGATCGGCCGCTCGGCACGCCACAGTTGTTCGGCGAGACTGGAGAGAGGCGGGAGCGGTTCAGATTCCTGCCCCTGGCGGCCCCGGCGGCCATCGTCACCGCCGGGGGTGATTATCCGCTGATGCTGGTGTTCGGCCACTCGCTGTATTACTGGCATCACAACGTTCTGATCCAGCACAGCGAAACCTTGAAGCGGGAGTACCGTGTGCTGCTGCTGGACTATCCCGACGGGTTTGTGGAGATGAACACGACGGATGCCCAGCAGTGGGGCATCCGCGATGGCCAGAGGATCCGCATCCGGTCGGCGGCGGGCTCGGCGTCGTCCACGGCGCGCGTGACGCCGGAGATTCGGCCGGGGACGATTCTCGTGCCCTACTTCGTCAACCAGCTGCGTCAACAGTTGGCCGGGCCCGCCTTGAGCGGCCAGGATCTCATCCCGGTGTGTGTGGAAAAGGACGCCGCATGAAGGCGCGTATTCTGGACAGCGTCGACGTGCTGAAGATCGTGGACCTGCTGTCCGAGCAGGGCTACGAGGTGGTGGCGCCCTTCCACCGTGAGGGCCAGGATTCTTATTTCGACGTGGTGACGCCCGCCAACCGCCACGCCGTGCGGATACACCTGCCCAATCCCCTGTACCCGCCCAAACGCTTTATCTTTCCGCACATCGAGCGTCTGATGACCTTCCGCCAGGTCAACGGGGACCTCCAGATCCAGGCGACGCACGAGGAGCCCCGGCGTGCCATTTTCGGCATCCGTTCCTGCGACCTGGCGGGCATCGGCCACCTGGACCGCTACTTCCTGGGGCGCGAGTTCCGAGACACCTACTACGAGAAACGCCGTCGCCACGCGCTGCTGATCAACGTCGTCTGCTCCGACCCTCAGCGCGACGTGGGGGACGACTGTTTCTGCGTCTGCGCCGACACCGGTCCCGCGGCCCGCGAGCATTTCGACCTGCAGCTGATGGACCTGGGCCGGGGCGAGTTCATGGCGGTGGCGGGGAGCCCCGCCGGCCAAGCCCTTTTTCAATCGCCGATCTTCCGCAAAGCCAAACCCGCCCATGTGGAGCGCCGCCGGGCCATCCTGGCCGAGGTGCGCAAGCGCTTCAAGACCCACACGAGCTGGTTCTCGGCCGCCGTGCGCTATCTGTCCCAGGACAAGGTGACCGAAAGAACCTGGGAAGAGATCGGCAATCGCTGCATGGAATGCGGAGGCTGCACCTACGTCTGCCCGGCGTGCACCTGCTTTACCGTGAGCGACCGGCCCATCGGGGACGGGCAGACCGAGCGGGTGCGGATCTGGGATTCGTGCGCACTGGCCGGCTTCACCCGCATGGCCGGCGGGTTCAATCCGCGACGGGCGGTGCACGACCGCCGCAACCGCCGATTCTTCCGCAAGCTGGCCCACTACTTCGTTCAGCGTGAGTTGTCCATGGCGTGCGTCGGGTGCGGCCGATGCGTCACCGTCTGCCACGGCAACATCGGCATGCCCAGCGTGGTCGAGATGCTCCGCCGGACCACGGCGGGAGTCCAGGAACATGAACCCGCCATCCGCTGAGAACATCTATCTGCCGCGGGTCGCGGTGCTGGACCGCGTCGAGGACAACATCCCCGACGTCAAGACCTTCTATTGGCGTTTTGAGAATCCGGCCGACCAGCGGGCCTTCAGAGGATTTCATCCCGGGCAGTTCGTCCAGGTCACCATCGCCGGCGTGGGCGAATTCCCCGCGTCTCTGCCCCCCAGCCCGACGGAAGACCAGATCTTTTTCACCATCCGCCAGGTCGGTGGTTGCACCGCGGCCCTGCACCGGCTCAGGCCCGGTGACAAGATCGCCGTCCGCGGGCCTTACGGCAACGGGTTCCCCATGGAGCAGTACCAGGGCAAGAACCTGGTGTTCGTGGCGGGGGGCATCGGCCTGATCCCGCTGCGTTCCTGCATCGTCTACGCGATCGCTCACCGCTCGAATTACGGCCGCATCGCCATCTTCCACGGGGCCAAGACCCCCAAGGAATTGATGTACCGCGATGTGCTGGCCGCCTGCCAGCAGACCCCTGGTGTGGAATGCCATCTCACGGTGGATCGCGGCGACAACGGCTGGGAGGGCAACGTCGGCGTGGTGAGCAGCCTGTTCAAGAAGCCCGGGGTCGCCATGCCGGTCGAGAACACGGTGGCTTTTGTGTGCGGCCCGCCGGTGATGTTCCGCTTTGTCATCCGCGACCTGCTGGCCATGGGCTTGACCGAGCGCGACATCATCTCCACGCTTGAGCGCTACATGAAATGCGGGGTGGGCAAGTGCGGCCACTGCTGCATAGGCGTGGCCTATATCTGCGTCGATGGGCCGGTGTTTACGTACGAGCAGATTAAGCGGCTGGGAGAGGACATCTGATGCTGGGCTTGGACCGACAGCTTGAGAGTCTGCGGGGCCGGGTGGCGTTGGTGTGCCTGGGCAGCGACGAGGGCGGGGACGATGCCCTGGGCCTGCGGCTGGGCGAGCGGCTGGCGCGGCGTGGCGTGCCGGATGTGATCATGGCCGGAACACAGCCCGAATCGGTTCTGAGGCGCGATATCTCCCGAGTGTTCGACCATCTGGTCTTCCTCGACGCCGTTCATTTCGGCGGCGGCGCGGGAGACGCGGTCTGGCTCGACTCGACCGAGATGGCGGCCCGTTTCCCCCAGGTATCCACGCACCGGCTTTGCCTCGGCCTGCTGGCCAAGCTGGTGGAGGCCGAGGGCACGACCAGGGCCTGGCTGTTGGGCGTTGAGCCGGCGTCACTGGTCCCGGCCGCGACGTTGTCGCCTCGGGTCGGGGCCACGCTGGCGGTGGTTGAGGATCTGTTGGCGAGTCACCTTGGCGCGGGAGCAACGGCATGACCCCGGAAAAGGCGGTATTCGCCGCCATCCTGGTATGCATGGGTGGGGCGGTGATGTCGCTGGGCGCGGCCCGGCGCCGGATCCTGGCCGGCTGGCTGGCGTTCACGGCGGCATCCGTGTCGGCGGTGCTGGTCGGCTGGGCGGCTTGTCAGGTGCTGGTGGTCGGCCCGTCCGCTGACCGGTGGGCGATGCGGATGATGCCGAAGCTCGGGATCACCCTGGGGCTCCACGTCGACGGGCTGACGGCGGTCTTTCTGGCCCTGGCGTCAATCCTGGCCATGCCCACGGCGCTCTACTCGATTGCCTATATGCCCAGGCATCGGGAGTACGGCGTGGCCCGGTACTATCCGAGCTTCCTGCTGTTGCTCGCAGCGACCTACGGCCTGGTCAGCGCGACGGACATGATGTGGATTCTGTGCGTGCTCTGGCAGCTGATGACGCTGGGCGGGTACTTGTTGATCGGGTTCGAGAACCGCAACGCCCAGAGCGTGCGGGCGGCCAACCGGTACTTGCTCCTGTCGGAGCTCGCTTGCGTCGCGACGATGGGCGGCGCGGCCCTGCTGGCAACCGGCGGCGGCGCGAGCAAGCATGAATTCGACACGATCAGCGCCAACCTGCCGGCGCTCCTGACCGACAGTCCGGTGATGGCGGCGGCGGCGCTGGCGCTGCTGTGTCTGGGGTTCGGCATCAAGATGGGGGTGTGGCCCTTCGGGCAATGGTGGATCCCCGACGCCTACGTGGCCCTGCCGTCGCCCGCGGCAGCCCTGGCCGCGGCGGTGACATGCAAGACCGGCGTATACGGGGTGATGCGGAGCCTGCTGTGGCTGGTGCCTCCGGAGGGATGGCCGCATTACCCGGTGGGCCGGTGGGGCATGGTGGTCGCGACGCTGGGGACCATCACGCTGTTCACCGGCACGATGCAGGCGCTCAAGCAGGAGCAGTCCAAGCGTCTGCTGGCGTTCCACAGCATCGGGCAGATCGGCTACATGCTGCTGGGGATCGGCGCGTGCATGGCCGTGCTGGCTACGCCTGGGCCCGAGGCCCAGGCGCTGGCGGCGGCGGCGTTCGTCGGGGCGCTGCTGCACGCGGTGAATCACGGCCTGTTCAAGGGGCTGTTGTTCCTCAACGCCGGGTCTATGCTCTATGCCACCGACACGCAGGACCTGAACAAGCTCGGGGGGCTGATGAGGTTGATGCCGTTGACGGGGCTGACGGCGATCATCGCTTCGTTCTCCATCTCGGGCGTGCCGCTGTTCAACGGGTTCGTGAGCAAGTGGGCGATCTACACGGGAGCCGTCCAGGCTGGGGGAAGCGTCCACTACCTTCCGGTCTGCGCCGTCATCGCCATTCTGACGAGCGCCCTGACGTTGGCGTCGTTCATCAAGTTCTTCGGGACGAGTTTCCTGTCGCGCAGCAGCGACTGGGTGTCGGGGCGCGCGGCGGGACGTGGGGGGCTGGAGGTGGGGCCACTGATGCAGATCCCCCAGGTGTTCCTGGCGGGGATGTGCCTGTTCGTGGGGCTGACGCCGGCGACGACCCTGGGGGTGCTTCAGACCGCGCTGCGGGCAAGCGATCAGGGCTATGGCCGATTGCTGGCGGCTGCCGCGCCGACGGCGGGAGGGCCGCTCAGCGGGGCGGGGACGCCGGGTATCAGCGTTTACATGCCCCTGGCGGTGGCTGTCGTCCTGGGGGTGATGTTCATCGTCGGCCGCCGCCTGAGCCGGCTGGGGGCCGCCCCGCGCCGTTCGGCCGAGCCCTGGCTGTGCGGTTACGTGCGCGAGGCTGAGTGTCACCGCTACACGGCCCACAATTTTTACGGTGAAATCAAGCGTTACTTCCGCTGGCTGGGCGGCGTGCCCCGCCGCTCGTCTCGGGGACCTGCCGACTGAGGACGGCTGAGCATGATCGCGCGTGAAAAGCTTAACCTGTTCAAGCAGAAATTCGGCCCGGCGATCAACCGCGCCGACCTGACGGGCGAGAACCGCGTGTTCGTCTTCGTCGAGCCTTCGGCGCTCAAGTCCGTTTGTGAGCACATTTTTCGTGACCTCGACGCCCGCTATGTCATCGGCATCGCCGTCGACGATCGTCCCTACTCGGGAACATTCCTGGCGGCTCACGATTTCGCCTTCGATCGTGACAACATCCTCTGCAGCGTGCTGGCCCACCTGCCGGCCGACGACCCGCGGGTGGACAGCATCTCCGGCGTCGTGCCCGCCGCCAACTGGGCCGAGCGCGAGATGCACGATCTGGTGGGACTGGAAGTGGTGGGGCATCCCTACCCCAAGCGCCTGGTCGTACCCGACGGCTGGCCACAGGGCGTGTACCCGCTGCGGAAGGACTTCGCCTGGAACCAAGCGCCCGAGGGTTTTGATGAGCATCAGGAGTTCAAGTTCGACGAGCCTCCGCCGGGGTGCACGGTGGTGCCCTTCGGTCCATTCCATCCCACGCTCGACGAGCCGGCGCACTTCCGGCTCTACGTCGAGGGGGAGTTCGTCCGCGGGTGCGAGTATCGGGGGTTCATGGTGCATCGCGGGATTGAGAAGCTGGCCGAGTCGGTGCTTGGCTACAACGACATCCCCGTCATGGCCGAGCGCATCTGCGGGATCTGCGGGTGCGTCCACAGCGTGACCTACGTCCAGGCCGTCGAGAGCGCCGCCGGGCTGCGGCCGCCGCCGCGGGCTGAGTTCCTCCGCACGATCATGCTGGAGCTCGAGCGTCTGCACAGCCACCTGCTGTGGGTGGGCCTGGCCGGGCACGTGCTGGGCTTCGACACCCTCTTCATGCAGTGCTTCCGCATCCGCGAGCCGGTGATGTGGATCGCCGAGAAGATCACGGGCAACCGCAAGACCTACGGGTTGTGCGTGGTCGGCGGGGTGCGGCGGGACCTGTCGTCCGAGCTGGAGGTCGAGCTGGGGCAGGTGCTGGATCGTCTCGAGACGCAGTGGCGGACCGTTCTGGGCGCGGTCCTCAAGGACCGGAACATCCGCAAGCGCACCGCCGGCGTGGGCGTCGCCGATGCGAGCCTGGTCAAGGAGACAGGCCTGGTCGGGCCCCTGGCGCGTGCCGCCGGGGTGGCGATCGACTGTCGTCGCGATCACCCCTACGCCGCCTACGGCCAGCTGGATTTCGACGTGATCACCGCCGGGGAGGGGGACGTCTGGTCGCGGCTTGTGGTGCGAGCCAAGGAGGTGTTGGAGTCGATCAAGATCATCCGCCAGTGCCTGGCCAAGCTCGAGGACGGGCCGATCGGTCTGAAGATCGAGGATGAGCTGCCGGTGGGTCGGCTGGGCCTGTCGTCCGTCGAAGCGCCGCGCGGGGAGGCGCATCACTTCGTGATCACCGGCGAGAACAACCGGCCGCGCCGCTGGCGGGTGCGTGCCCCGACCTATCAGAACCTCCAGGGCGTGCCGACGATGATCAAGGACCAGCGGCTGGCCGACATGACCATCTCGCTGGCGAGCATTGATCCCTGCTTCTCCTGCACCGATCGCCTGGAAACGATCGAGCTGGCTACGGGCCGGGCACGGAGCTGGTCGCACGAGGAATTGATTCGCCTGGCCCGAAGTCGACAAGGGTGAGGTTTGACCATGCCGCGTGAATTGCCATGGATGCTGCTGGGGAGTCTGCTCAACGCGGGCATGGTTCTGCTGTTGGCACCGCTGGGCGAGGGGGTGGTGCGAAAAATCACCGCCCGGATTCAGTCGCGCCAGGGGCCGCCGGTCCTTCAGCCCTACTTCGACCTGCTCAAACTCCTGGGCAAGGAAGACATCGAGTCCGGTCAATGGCCCTGGGCCCAGAGGTTCGCGGCGTATCTGGCGTTGGCGGCGTCCCTGACCGTGGCCGCGCTGCTGCCGATGGGCTTCGCCGCCCCCCTGAACCGAGGCGCGGACATCATCGTGCTGATCTACCTGCTGACGCTGTGCGGCGTGTGCACTCTGCTGGCGGGGCTGGCGGCGGGCTCGACGTACTCGCTGATCGGCATCAGCCGGGAGATGATGATGATGTCCCTCGAGCCGGTGCTGGCCATCGCGCTTCTGGTCGGCGCCGTCCACGCCCGGACGTTCCATCTCGACGCCGTTCTGGGCGGTGCGGTGTACGCGGCGGGGGGAGTTCCGTGGTCGGGGCTGATCATGCTGGGCGTGGTGACCGGCTGCTTCCAGGCCCTGGTGCAGCGCCTGCCCTTTGACATCTCGGAGGCCGAGACGGAGATCATGGAGGGGCCGCTGATGGAATACTCCGGCCCGAAACTGGCTCTGTTCAAGTACGCCTCGATGTGCCGGATGATCCTGTACGCCTCGCTGTTCGTCGGCCTGTTCATTCCCTGGGGGTCGGGGCTGGCGTTCCCGTTGGGTTGGCTGGTGTTCTGGGTCAAGGTGGGGGCGGTCGTTCTGGCCGTCACGCTGGTGGCGGCCACCCATGCCCGTTATCGCGTGGACCAGGCGGTGCGTTACTTCGCCGGCCTGCTGCTGCTGGCCGTCGCCGCGCTGGTCCTGGCAACTTATGGATGGTGATATCGCAGGTGCTGCAATGTCTATCCTGAGCAAAGTCAAAGAAGCGGTGATCTGTCTCCGGGCCGGCCGGGTGACGCTGCCCTATCCGGCCCAGCCGCGGCCGACGCCGCCGAACTTCCGCGGCCGGCCGATCTTCGACGCCTCCAGGTGCATCGGTTGCGCCGGCTGCGCCAACAACTGCCCGGCCCGTGAGATCCTGGTCGTGGACCTTTGTCAGGAAGTCCGCGTCCTTCAGTACCTCGGCCGGAGGTGCACCTACTGCGGGCGCTGTGCCGACGTCTGCCCCGAAAAAGCCATCACCATGAGCCGGGATTTCGAGACGGCCACCGATCACGTCGCCGACCTGGGCCAGCGTCTGGAGCTGTTCATGAGCACCTGCCAGCGCTGCGGGCGCTGCTTCACCCCGCCCTCCGCCCTCGATCAACTGAAGCTCAAGGGCTATCGCTTCGACGACGTGGCTCATGAGCGATGGGTATTTCACTCGACCGCTTACGGCCGCGACGAACCCGTGGTGGAGGACGTGGAGATCGAACTGGACTGACGCGTCATGATCAAGAACCTGTGCCAGAAAATGTTCGGGCGTTCCCTCTGGGTTTACCACGCCAACAGCGGCGGGTGCAACGGCTGCGACATCGAGGTGCTCAACGTCCTGACGCCCTACTACGACGTGGAGCGCTTCGGCATCAAGCTGGTGGGCTCCCCCCGGCACGCCGACGTCATGCTCTGCCAGGGCCCAGCCATGCGTTCCACGGCGGCGGCCCTGCGTCGGGCCTATGAAGCCATGCCCGCGCCGAAATTGGTCTTCGCCATCGGCTCGTGCGCCTGCGGCGGGGGGATCTGGCACGACAGCTACCCCGTGCTGGGCCCTGTGGAGAAAGTCGTGCCGGTGAACTACTACATCCCGGGCTGTCCGCCGCGACCCGAGGCGATCATCTATGGCGTGGCGGTCGCGCTGGGTCTGGTGGACAAGCGCGTGGTCCCCGTGGAGGTCCGCCAGCTTCCGCTGATCATCCCTCGTTACCACCCCGACGACCTCCGCGGCCGGGACGAGCTGGTGGTCTACGAGAAGGCCGACTCCTTGTAGCATGCAAGTCGTTTGGAGAGAGCAGTCCTGAAAGCAGTCGCGGTCGGCGTGCTTCGTCCTTGCCAAGCGGATCGATCATCGCCAGGTTCCCAGGGGTCAGGCGGTGGAATCGACGGCCGCGAGGTCAAGCCAGGCGTTGATTCGGCTCGCCACGTGGTGAACCGCGGGGCGACGGAGCATGTCGGCGTGGTTGCCGGGGATGGTCAGGATCGTCGGCTGACGAGAGGCGAAGGTCATCTTCATCAGTCGGTCGTGGAAGGCGGGCTCCTGGTCCGAGGCGATCAGGAGGGTGATGTGGCCGTCGTAGGGGGTGGGGCGGTAGGCACGGATGGCGCGGTGGATCATCTGATCGACGAAGAGCCGGTAGCGCGGGAGGCGGGCGGGGTGATCGGCCGCGCGGACGGCGCGGAGCAGGCCCCAGCGGATCAGGCGCAGGACGTCGCGCAGGTTGTCAGTGAATCGCCGCACGGCGGAGCGGGGGGGAGGGGGATGAGGAGTGTCGATGAGGATGACGTTGGAGACAGGTCGCCCGGCGCGGGTGAGTCGGCGGGCCATCTCGATGGCAATCAGGCCGCCGGCGCATCGGCCGCCGAGGAGGTAGGGGCCGTGGGGGGCGACGGTCAGGAGTTCTTGCACGTAGCGTCGGGCCATGGCGTGCAGACTCATCAGGGGCCAGCACTCGCCGAGCAGGCCGGGAGCGCGGAAGGCGTAGACGGGTTGGTCGGGGTTGAGCAGTCGGGCCAGGAGGCCGAAGCAGGCGGGGCTGCCGTTGCCGGGGTGAACCAAGAAAAGCGGGAGGCGGTGACCGGTGGGTCGGACGGGGACGAGAGGCGATGGGGTGCCGGGGACGGATCCGTGGGCGACCAAGGCGGAGAAGGCGCGCAGGGACGGATGCTCGATCAGGGATGATGGGGAGAGCGAGACGTCGAAGGTTTGTTCAACCCGCAGGAGCAGGTCGACGCCGCGGAGTGAGTCGCCGCCGAGGTCGAAGAAGTCGTCGTCGAGGCCGATGTCGGACGTCTCGAGGACGGTCCGCCAGATCTCGGCGACCTTGCGCTCGACGTGGTCGCGCGGGGATGGGCCGCGCGGCTGGCGGTGGGGCTGGGGGGCGGGCGCGGCGGCGAGGGCCTGGCGGTCGATCTTGCCGCTGGGGGTGCGGGGCAGGGCGGGGAGCTCGACGAAGGCGTGGGGCATCATCTGCGAGGGGATGGCGGTGCGCAGGAGCTGATGCCAGGAAGCGCCGGCGCGATCGGACGCGGGGGCGGGGACGACGTAAGCGGTCAGGCGCGTTTCGCCGCGGTCGTCGCTCGCGGCCAAGACGGCGGCTTCGGAGATGTGGGGGGTGGCCTCGAGGTTGGCCTCGACGGCGGCGAGGTCGACGCGCCAGCCGCGGACCTTGACCTGCCGATCGGCGCGGCCGTGGTGCTCGAGGTTGCCATCGGCTCGGATCAGGCCGACGTCGCCGGTGATGAACTGGCGGAGGTCGGGGTGATCGGGCAGGGATTCGAAGGCGGCGGCGGTGAGGTCGGGCTGCTGCCAATAGCCCATGGCCAGGTGGCGGCTGCGGACGGCGATGCGACCCGGTCGGCCTGGCGCGCAGGGGCGGCCGGCGTCGTCGAGGATCAGGACCTCAACGCCGGGGACGGGGCGGCCGGCGGGGATGATGGCGTCGGTGGGGGGCGAGGACTTGTCGAGGGTCAGTTGGGTGATCAGGCCGGTCTCGGTCGAGCTCAGGGCGTGCATCAGAGAGCAGGGGTCGGGACAGACGAGGCGGAAGAGCTCGATGTCGGTCTGGAGGACGGCCTCGCCGCCGAGTCGGAGCAGGCGCAGGTGCGGCCAGCGGCCGGGGTGGCTGGGCGTTCGGGCCAGTCGTCGGAAGACCGAGGGGACGAGGTGGCAGATGGTGACGGCCTGCTCGTCGAGCCAAGGGGCCAGGGGCTCGATGCCCTGTCGGCGGACGGAGAACATCGCGAGGGTGGCGCCGGTGAGCAGGGCGGCGAAGAGGGCGGTGGCCGAGGCGGCGACGCCGGCGGAGGTGAGCATGGAGAGGCGGTCGTCGGGGGTGATCGAGGCTAGGTCGGCGTAGACGCGGGTGTGGTGGATCACGTTGCGATGGCTTTGCGAGACGCCCTTGGGGCGGCCGGTCGAGCCGGAGGTGTACATGAGCCAGGCACCGGCGTCGGGAGCGATCGGGGGCAAGTCGGGGGTGGAGTGGTTGGTGGCGAGGTCGATGTTGAGGATGGCGTCGCGGCGGCCAAGGAGCTCGAGGGCCTGGGGTTCGTGCCCGGTGTCGGTGATGAGCCATCGCGGCTGGGCGTCGGCGAGGACGGTCTGTTGGCGGGCGGGGTTGTCGGCGGGGTCGAGGCTGAGGTAGATCGCGCCGGCGCGCAGGACGCCGAGGATCGCGGCGATCAGGGGCGGCGCGTGGTCGAGGAAGATGGCGACGGGTTGCGAGGGGGACAGGCCGCGGGCGAGCAACTGCGCGGCGATGGCGGCGGAGCGGTCGTCGAGCTCGCGGTAGGTCCAGCGATCGGTCGCGGTGCGGATGGCGGTGCGGTCGGGGAAGTGTCGGACGATGAGGGCAAAGCGGGAGGGAATCGTCAGACGTTCGCCGTCGGGCCAGGGCGGGGTGGCTGCTGAGGGGCGATCGGCGATGGGTCGGTCATCGCTCATGGGGCGTCGTGGGTGTAGAGGGCCTGCATGCGAGTGTAGAAGAGCTTGTCGCCCGGGCCGTGCTCGGGGGGGCCGATGCCGGAGGCCTTCCATCCGCCGAAGGGCAGGGCGACGTCGACGCCGGCGGTCGAGGCGTTGATCTTGAGGATGCCGGCGCGGGCCTGGTCGCGGAAGCGGTCTTGGAGGTCGTGACGGCGCGTGAAGATCGCGGCGGCCAGGCCGTGACGCACGCCGTTGCAGAGGTCCAGGGCGTGGTCGAAGTCGCGGGCGCGCTGGAGGACGAGGACCGGGCCCATCATCTCCTGCTGGACCAGCACGTCGGCGGGGTCGTCGCAGGAGACGATGTGCGGGGGCATGTAGGCGCCGAGCTGGCGCCAGGGGCGATCGGCGGGGGTCTGATCATGAGGGACGAGGGTGCGGCTCGCGGCGGCGCGGTCACGGGCGCGATCGAGGGCGGCCAGGAGGCGATCGCGATGAGCGGCGGTGATCAGGGGGCCGATGTCGGTGGCGTCGTCGAGCGGGTCGCCCCAGGCCAGGCGAGCGGTGGCGGCCTCGAGCTTGGGGAGGAAGGTTTCGTAGATATCGCCGCTGACGATCGCGCGGCGGTTGGCGGTGCAGCGCTGGCCGGCGAAGTCGAAGGCGCCGTGGGCGATCTGGGCGGCGGCGTGGTCGAGGTCGGCGTCGGGGCAGACGATCGCGGCGTTGTTGCCGCCGAGCTCGGCCTGGAGGGGGATGATGCGGCGGGCGCAGATCTCCTGCATGGCGCAGCCGGCGAGGTTGGAGCCGGTGAAAGTGACGGCGTCGACGCGGGGGTGCATGGCCAGGCGCTGGGCGGTGAGATGATCGCCGGTCAGCATCTCTACCGCGCCGGAGGGCAGGCCGGCGGAGGTCAGTTCGTCGAGGAGGCGCTGGGCGAGGCGCGTGCCGGCGGGCGAGGGCTTGCAGACGACGGTGTTGCCGTAGGCCAGGGCGGCGGCGATCTTGCCCAGGGGGATGGCCAGCGGGTTGTTCCAGGGCGTGATGACGGCCACGACGCCGAGCGGGCGATGGCGCACGGCGGCCGGGCCGGGCGGGATCGGGGCGTCGTGGGGGGCGGCGCATCGGAGGATGTCGCGGACGTTGGCGGCGGCGCGGCGGACTTCCTCACGCGCGTGGCGGATGGGCTTGCCGATCTCCAGGGCCATCTGGCGGGCCCAGGCGTCGGTCCCGGATTCGAGCTGAGCGGCAAGGCGCGTCAGGGCCACCGCTCGTTCAGCGTGAGGCGTGCACTGCCAGGCGAGTTGGAAGTGGGCGGCGGTGTCGACAGCGCGAGCGATCTGGGCGTCGTCGGCGTCGGTGACTTCGAAGAGCGTTTGTGTGAGGTCGCGGGGCGAGCGAAGGACCAGGTGGTCGGGCTCGCGGCCGTCGAGCGCCAGGAGGATTGCGTCGGTCGAGGCGAATCGCACGCCGCGCTCGGCCAGCCAGCGGCGTGTCGCGGCGGCGTGGATGGGGTCGTGGCTGGCGACGGCGTCGGCGGCGACGGTCACGCGGAGGTTGCGCGCGAGGCACTCGCCGGCGGTGGTGCGCACGCAGGCGTGCAGGTGAACGCCGGCGAGGATGATGTGATCACAGCCAAGGGCGCTCAGCGTTGCGGCCAGGACGGGGTCCTCGAAGGCGTTGTAGCCGGTCTTGTGGATGGTGGGTTCGCCGTCGCGCGGTCGCAGCGGCGCGGGGGGCTCATGGCCCGGCGTGCCGGCGACGCAGGACCAGCGATCCTCTCGCCGCCAGTGGTGCAAGCGTCGGTCGTTGGCGGGATCGATGGTCGTCCAGACGTGGAGGATCGGCAGGCGTCGGGCGCGGCAGGCGTGCAGGAGCAGCTGCGTGGCGGCGATGAGCGTGTCGGCCGGCGGCTGGAGATCGTCTGCGCTCAGGTAATCCCGCTGCAGGTCGACCAGGATCAGCACGCTGGTCATGCGGGCACCTTGCTGGGGGACAGGCGGGCGACGGCGGAGGCGATGCGGTCGGCCATCTCCTGGGTGCCGACGACGCGGCGGCCGGTCTCGGCCAGGTCGGCGGTGCGCCAGCCGTCCTCCCAGGCGGCGACGACGCCGCGTTCGATCTGGTCGGCCTCGGACTCTAGGCCGAAGCTCTCGCACAGGAGCATGGCCAGGGCGAGGATCTGACCGACGGGGTTGGCGCAGTCGAGGCCGGCCAAGTCGTGGGCGCAGCCGTGATTGGTCTGGTAGACGGCGCTGTGGTCGGGGGCGAAGTTGCCCGAGAAGCCCAGGGCGCGGGAGCGTTGGAGCAGGCCTGCGACGTCGGCCATGACGTCGCCGAAGAGGTTGGGGGCGACGATGACGTCGAACTGGCGCGGGTGCTGAATGATCTGATAGGCGGCGAGGTCGACGTTGACGGTGGCGGCGCGGACGCCGGCGGCGTGGGCCGCGGCGGTGGCGACGTCGCGCCACAGGTCGCTGATGGTCGGGACGCCGCCGTCCTTGAGGATGATGGTCAGCAGCCCGCGGCGCGCCGCGGCGGCGCGGGCGGCGACCTCGGCGAGCTGGCGGACCTCGTGCTCGGTGTAGCTGAAGACGTGCTCGGCCGATCGGGTGCCGGGGGAGAGGTCCTCGCGCCAGGAGCCCTGGTAGACGCCGGCGGCGTTGTCACGGACGATCAGGATGTCGACGTCGGCGGTGTGGTCGGGGCGGAGGCATCCGGCGCCGGCGATCTGGGGCCAGGGGCGGATGGGGACGAACTTGCAGTAGAGGTTGAAGCGGCGGCGCAGCTCGTAGACGTAGCGGCCGCCGCCGGGGCCGCTGAGGATGGCGCCGCCCTGTCTGAAGACATCGGCGCAGAAGTCGGCGATGGGCTCGGAGAGGTGCTTGCCCTGGGCCAGGGTCATGGGCTGGCCGGGCCGGCCGAACCATTG
>JADZCW010000030.1 GCA_020851395.1 Phycisphaeraceae bacterium | reverse complement strand
GCGTAGAACAGCCCGCTCCGCCACGCCGGACTGACGAACTGGGCGTAGGGCAGGCTGCTCAGCAGAAACGTGAACACCGCGATGATGAACACCGTCAGCAGGAAGGCGATGATCTGACTCTCCGTCACCGATGACGCGAAGGCCCCGATGGCCAGGTACAGCCCCCCGACGAGCAGTAGCCCCAGGAACCCCGCCGCGATCGGCCCATAGTCCGGCCGCCCGAAGACCTCGAGCAGCCCCGTGAACACCAGCATCGGGCAGAGCAGGGCCAGGTAGAACCCCATCGCGCCAAGCCACTTGCCCACCACCACCTGCCCGTCGCTCACCGGCGAGGTCATCAAGGTCTCGATCGACCCCGCCCGGTACTCCTCGCTGAGCAGCCGCATCGAGATCGCCGGCACGAGGAAGACCAGGAAGCCCACCACGTAGTTGAACGTGGTGCGGAGCGTCGCCTCCTCGCCCGGGGCGAACTCCAAGCCCAGGAAGATCAGCCCCGTCCCCAGCGCGAACAGCGCCAGCACGACATAGGCCACCGGTGAGTAGAACAGACTCGTCAGTTCACGTTTGGCGATCGTCAGTGTGCGGTCCATGCAGAGGATTCCGTTGGATATTTGGATGCCATTACGCAGCAGACTCGACACCCGCGGGCGCCTGGTGCTGGGCGGCGGTGATCTGAATGAAGAACGCCTCGAGGCTGGCCTGTTCAAGGCTCAGCTGCCGGATCGTCCAACTGTTCGTCGCCGCCGCGCGACCCACCGCCTCGCGCAGCCCATCCGCCCCCGGCTTGGGCGTCACGATCGCCTCGCACCAGCCGTCGTTCTCCCCCGCCGCCACCGACTCGGCTTGCGGCAGGTCCTCCAGCGCCCGGCGGACCTGAGCGAGCGGCGCCCGGGCCTCGATCCGCACCTTCGCCCCCTTGCCCACCTGTTCCCGCAATTTTCCGGGGGTGCCGTCTGCCACGATCCGCCCCCCGGCCAGGATGATCACCCGGTCCGCGTTCTTCTCGACCTCGGGCAGGATGTGCGTCGAGAGCAGAATCGTGTGCTCGCCGCGCAGCTCGGAAAAGAGCTGCCGGATGGCCGTCACCTGATGCGGGTCCAGCCCCGCCGTCGGCTCATCGAGAATCAGGACCGGCGGCTCATGCAGCAGCGCCTGCGCGATGCCCACGCGCTGCCGGTTCCCGCGCGACAGCCGCCCGATCTGCCTCCGCCGCACCGGCATCAACCCGCAGCGGTCGACCACGACATTGATCCGCCCCCGCCGATGCCTGCGGCCCATCCCGTGCAGCCGACCCCGGAAGTCCAGGTACTCGTCCACGCGCATCTCCGGGTAGAGCGGCGTGTGCTCGGGCAGGTAGCCGATCTTCTGCCGGGCCAGCAGCGACTGCCTCAGCACGTCGAACCCGGCGATCTGAATCCCCCCGGACGTCGGCGGCAGGTACCCCGTGAGGATGCGCATCGTCGTGGTCTTGCCCGCCCCGTTGGGCCCGAGGAAGCCGACAATCTGCCCCTGCGGCACCTCGAAACTCACGCGATCGACGGCGAGGTTCGGCCCATAGCGTTTGACCAGGTCCTGGACATGAATCATGAGCGATGGGTCCTCTTGCTGCCCGGTCCTTGCCGGCCGGGTGTTTCCCTAGCCTACGGTTCAACAGGGTCGGAAGTTCTAACCTGCCGTCAGGGTACCGAGTTGCGGCGTTCGTAGGTATCCACCGTTTTCTCCAGCGTTTGCCCCACGTTGGCCCAGGATGTATGCTTCGCCTTCTGCCCTTGTCCGGGAGGACGGCCGCGCGATGGACCGCATGGCCGGGCAGCCTGGGGTGCGAACCGAACTAGCCCAGGCAGGTTGTTTACCACGAGACGATCCGATGCGTCTGAAAGACATTCTCCAACCCGGTTGCGTCAAGGTGCCGCTGGCCGCGACGCAGAAGCAGGCCGCCATCTTCGAACTGGCCGACCTGCTCTGTCAGCAGAACGGCATCGAGGACGCAGCCCCGCTCAAGGCCGCCATCTGGCAGCGCGAGCAGACGCGCACCACCGGCATCGGCAACGGCGTGGCCATCCCCCACGGCAAGGCCGCCGGCTGCAAACGACTGATCATGACCGTCGGCAAGGCCGCCACCCCCATCGAGTTCGACGCCATCGACAAACGCCCCGTCGAGCTGATCTTCCTGCTCGCCAGCCCGATGGACCAGACCGGCCCGCATATCCAGGCCCTCGCCGCCATCAGCCGGCTCTTGACGGACCCCGCCTTCCGTCTGAGCATCCGCAACGCCGCCAGCGCCGAGGCCCTCTACGACGCGATCACCCGCCAGGAAGCCCAGCCCGCTCGCCCGGGCGACTGACCCGCGTTCACTCTTGGGCCTCGCCCCCGTTAAAGCGGTTCATCGCCGTCGCGATCCCCTCACCCAGCCAGCACTCGATCACGTCGCACGCCGTCTCGAGCGCCGGCGTCACCTGCGCCATCTGATCGGGCGTGAAACGCGACAGCACGTAGTCCGCCTGCGGCACCCTCCCCGGGGCATCGACGCCCACGCGCAGACGGGGGTACTCCGCTGTGCCCAGGGCCCGCTCGATGTCCGCCAGGCCATTATGCCCGCCCGGGCTGCCCCCGGCCCGCAGGCGCAGCTTCCCCGCCGGCAACGCCACGTCGTCGACCACCACCAACAGCTCCTGCGCCGGGATCTTGTAGAACGCCGCCGCCTCCTGCACGCACAGCCCGCTTCGGTTCATGTAGGTCTGCGGCTCGAGCAGCAGGCACCTCTGCCCCGAGATGGTCCCCTCGATCGCCGCCGCGTGGAAGCGCAGCTTTGGCCGCTGGTCCGCCAGCAGATGGTGCCGCTGGGCCAGACGGTCGAGCACCATGAACCCCGCGTTGTGGCGGGTCTGGTTGTATTCGGGCCCGGGGTTGCCCAGGCCGACGATCAGACGCATGTCCAGACTCCGGTCCTCATCCAGCCAGCAGCATACCGTCGCCGCCGGTCCGATGGGCCCAAAGAAAAACCCGGAGCCAGGGGGCGCCGGGTCGTGTGGACGGTGAAAAACATGGCAGGGGGGAAGGACTACTTCTTCTCTTCCGCAGCGGCCTCGCCCTCTTCGCCCTCTTCCTTCTTGCCGATGACCTCGGGCTCGGCAGCGGCGCCCTCGGCCGGGACAGCGGTGGGCTCTTCCTCCAGGGCCTTGGCGATGCGCACCGCCGCGACGATCGTGTCAGGATCGGTCACAGCCTTGACGCCCTCGGGCAGCACCAGGTCCTTGACCTCCAGCACCTCGTCGACGTTCAGGTGATCGACCTTGGCCACGATCTCCGCCGGGATGTTCACGGCCAGGCACTTGATCTCGAGCTCGGTCAACTGCTGCTCGAGGTACGCGCCCTCTTCCTTCAGCCCCGCCGGCTCGCCGACCAGCCGGATGCCGATCTCCACCGTGATCTCCTCGGTCAGGTCCACGCGGGCAAAGTCGATGTGGATCATCGTCGTGCCCAGATGGTCCCACTGCACCTCCTTGAACAGGCACGGCTCGGACGTGCCGTCGTGCTGCACCTCGACGATGTGCGCGTGCTGCCGAAGCAGCAGGCTCGTCGC
The DNA here is from genome assembly GCA_020851395.1 of Phycisphaeraceae bacterium. Taxonomy (GTDB): domain Bacteria; phylum Planctomycetota; class Phycisphaerae; order Phycisphaerales; family Phycisphaeraceae; genus JADZCW01. The sequence continues at coordinate 3,850 of JADZCW010000030.1, read as the reverse complement.
CTTGGGGTCGAGGCTGACCGTCTGCGGGTCCTGCTTGTGGCCGTAGATCACGGCCGGAAGCTTGCCCTGCTGGCGGAGGCGGCTGACGGAACGGCTGCCGAGCGCGCTGCGCTTCTCAGCCTGGAGGATGGGGAACTGAGTGGCCATCGAACGATTCTCCGGGGGCTCCGGGGGTTCCGGAGCAGGGCGGTCTAAAGGCGAAGCAGTATACCAACGTCAACCGATTGCTGCTGAGGGCTTAACCACCGCCCCAGGCAGCCCGGCGACGCCGTTGGCCGGCGGAGAGTCCTTGCGCCGCGGGTCGTTGAGCTGGAACAAGCTCGAGACCGACCGGTTGTGGTGGATCCGGTGGATCGCCTCCCCGAGCAGTTCAGCCACGCTGAGCTCTACGAGCTTGTTCTCAATAGGCTTACAACGCGGATGGGTCGGGATCGTGTCGCAGACGACCACCCGGCTGATCGGCGCCTCGGCCAGTCGCTCCATGGCCAGCCCCACCAGCACCGGGTGGGTCGCCGCGGCGATCACGTCCCGGGCCCCGTGGGCCATCACCAGCTTGGCCGCCTCACAGATCGTCCCGCCGGTCGAGATCATGTCGTCGACCATCAGCACCGTGCGGTTCTTGACCTCGCCAATCAGGTTGGCCGACACCACCTGACTTCCCGACACCCGCCGCTTGTCGATGATCGCCAGGTCCCCCCCCAGCCACGTCGCATAACGATTGGCCGTCTTGACGTTCCCCACGTCCGGGCTGACCAGCACGATGTCCCCGAGCTCCTCGCGGATGCTCTCGAAATATCTCACCACCACCGGCGCCGCGTGCAGGTGATCCACCGGCACGTCGAAGAAGCCCTGGATCTGCTCAGCGTGCAGGTCCATCGCCAGCACCCGGCTCGCCCCGGCCGTGGTGAGCATGTTGGCCACCAGCTTGGCCGTGATCGGCACGCGCCCCTCGTCCTTGCGGTCCTGCCGGGCGTACCCGAAGTAGGGCAGCACCGCCGTCACCCGCGCCGCGCTGGCGCGCTTGAGGCAGTCGATGTAGATCAGCAATTCCATCAGGTTGTTGTTCACCGGATGGCAGGTGCTCTGGACGATGTAGCAGTCCCGCCCACGGACGTCCTCCTCGATCTTGACCATGATCTCGCCGTCCGGGAAGACCGTCGAATGACCCTGGCCCAGCGGGATGTCCAGGTAACGGCAGATCTGCTCGGTCAGGTTGCTGCTGGCCCGACCGCAGAAGATCCGAAGACCGTCAAGGTCGCTGCGGCTCATGGAGCACCTTTCGTCTGGCACAGGGGTTCGTTGCGCTTTGAAACACTTCCGGGGTTTCCGGGGGCGAGTCCGGGGGACGTGGCGCGGCGTTTGCGGAAGATCGCGTCGACTTCCGCCAATTGCTCGGGCGTGTTGATGCTCAGCACGTCCTCGGCCGGCACCGACTCGATCACCTCCACCCGCCGGCCCTCACGGCAGAGGATCGCCGGCACCTCGGTCAGGTAATACTCCCCCGACTGATTCTTGTTGCCCACCTTCGCCAGCGACTCGAAGAGCGCCGCGCTCTCGAAGCACGCGTAGCTCGGGTAGACCTCCCGGATAGCCAACTCCTGTGGCGTGGCGTCCTTCTGCTCGACGATGGCCTTGAACCCCCCGTCGGCGTGGCGCACGACCCGTCCGTACCCCGTGGGATTCTCGATGACCGACGACGCCAGTGTGGCGGCCGCCCGGCGGCTGCGGTGCACGTCCAGGATCGTCCGCAGCGTCTGCGCCCGGATCAGCGGTCCATCCCCAGCCAGCACGAACACCTCGCGCGCCGGCCGGCCTGCGAACAGCGGCTCCGCCATCCGCGTGGCATGCCCCGTCCCGAGCAGCTGCGTCTGCTCCACAAAAACACACCCTGGCTCGTGGGCCAGGGCTTGCTTGACCATCTCTCCCTTGTGTCCGATCACCACCACGCACGTCTCGACCCCCGCCTCCCGGCAGGCCCGCACCACCCAGCGGACCATCGGCTCACCAGCCACCGGGTAGAGCACCTTGGGCAGGTCGCCCCCGCCCATCCGCTTGCCCATGCCCGCCGCGAGGATGATCGCCCAGGGCGCCAGGGCTTGGGACGAGCTCGACTTGTCCGCCGGAGTGCTCATGGTTGCTGTCTGACGCTCGCTGGGCATCCTCTTGCGGGGACGCTCGTTGGAAGAACTACCCCGCCTGGATTCGAACCAGGAATCTCAGGACCAAAACCTGATGTGTTACCGTTACACCACGGGGTAAATGCGCTTGCCCCTTGCCGCCTCATCCAACCACGAAAATCCTACTCTAGACGATACGCCAAGATTGTCAAGTCCGGTTCCCAGCGTACCTTCCGTGCGTTTTGGCCTGTGCACAGCCGACCCCGCCGGGGGCTAGCCGCCGCTCCCGCCAAGGGATGCGCCGGGCGGTCTTCTGATGCATCTCACCCCGCCACCTTCAGTGACAGCAACTTTGACGGGCTCTCCGGCTGCCCCGTCCGGCTGCTCAGCAAGCTTGCCAGGCAGCACGCCAGCACGCGCCTCTCGTGTTCGACGTTGACCGCCTCGCTCGGCCCGCCGCCCGCCGTCCGGCCCAGGAGCGGCCGCCATGTCGCCGCCACCAGCGCCGTGAAGTTCAGCACGTACCCCTCCGCCCGCCACTGGTCGATCACCTCGCCCTTGCGGTTCAGCAGCATGTACATGTCATCCGTCGCGTGGAACGAGCCCGCCTTGCCCAACAGATCGATCCGCCGGAACGTCGAGCCCGCCTGATCGCTGACCTGCACCGTCAATCCCCGCCCATCGCTCAGCCGACCGTGGGCCGTCAGGTGACCGGTCATCAGCCGCAGGCTCTCGGGGATCTCCGCCAGCGGCGTGACCATAGTCGCGTCGATCGTGTCCGGCATCGGCATCAGGCTCAGCCCCGTCTGCCACGCATCGTAAAGCCGCGCGAACAGCGAGCAGTCCGCCCGATGACCGACCGTCACCAGGCTCAGCGACTCCGCCTGCTCGATCGCCGCCGCCGGGTCCGCCGCGCTCAGCCAGCTCGGCGACCGGGTCATCGACGGCGCCACGATCAGCCGGCCGGGGCGCCCCGCCGGTTCCTCGCCGGCCCCCCGTCGGCGGGCCGGCGCGTAAAGCTCGTCAAGATCCTGGAACCTCCCGGCAGGGGGTTCGAGGCAGACGATCGTCGAGCCGTGATCGAGCACCGACAAGAGGTCCGCCGGCCCGAGCTCCGCCATCCCCCCGAGCAGCACGTACTCGGCCGGCAGGTCAATCATGAGCTTGCGGAAGTCGTCCTCGAAGGGGCAGTTCAGCTCCCGGGCCAGCCCGTCGAGCTCGGCGCTGCGCGACCCGCCGACGCCCAGAGCCCTGACCAGTGGCCCCATTTCGGCCAGGACCTGCCGCACCGTCCCCGACCGCGCGGCCTCGGTCCAGATCGTCACTTCCGCGGCCGGGTTGTCCTTGGGCATGCCGAAAATCCTTCCATGGAATCCGCCACGATACAATACCCTTGCGGCTCGGACGTGGCGACCGCCGACCCGTTTTACACGGGACGGAGGAAAGTCCGAACACGACAGGACATGGTGGTGGGTAACCCCCACCCGCCGCGCAAGCGGCGAGGGACAGCGCCACAGAAAACATACCGCCACCCCCCCGGCCCCCGGAAGGTTTCGCCAAGCGTGCTTTGACCAGCATGGTCACCGGTGAAAACTTCCGGGGGCCGGGGGGGGGTAAGGGTGAAAAGGTGCGGTAAGAGCGCACCGCCGGCCTGGTGACAGGCCGGGCATGGCAAGCCCCACCGCGTGCAAGGCCAAGCAGCTTCCCCCCCGGAAGTTTTCCATGGGCCCTCG
>JADZCW010000029.1 GCA_020851395.1 Phycisphaeraceae bacterium | reverse complement strand
CGGTTCAAGGACATGATCCTGCGGATCAAGCAGGGGGTCGAGTCGGGCAAGCCGTTCAGCGAGGCGTTGGCGAAGTACCCCAAGCATTTCGGGCCGCTGTACGTGAACATGATCCGGGCGTCGGAGGTTTCCGGCGCGTTCTCGCGGATGCTCGACCGCATCGCGGTGTATCTGGCGCAGTGGATCGAGACGCGGGCGATGGTGATCGGGGCGATGATCTACCCCGGGGTGATCGGCTCGCTGGCGGTGGGGGTGACGATCTTCCTGCTGACGTTCGTGCTGCCGAGGTTCGCGGCGGTGTTCAAGGGCAAGGAGGCGGCGATGCCCTGGCCGACGATCTTCCTGATGAACCTGTCGAGCTTCATGGTCAACTGGTGGTGGGCGGTGGTGCTGGGGATGATCGGGGGGGTGGTGGTGTTCTGGCTGATCATCCGGACGGATTCGGGCGGGTGGTGGTGGGACACGGTCAAGCTGCGGGTGCCGATCTTCAAGCGGATGTTCCGGGCGTTGTACATCAGCCGAAGCCTGCAGACGATGGGCGAGCTGGTCAACGCCGGCGTGCCGATGCTCGACACGCTGAGCATCACGGGGGACGTGGCGGGGAACCGTCAGTACCGCCGGCTGTGGATGCAGGTGCATCAGTCGGTCAACAGCGGCAAGAAGATCGCGCAGCCTTTGAGCAAGTCGCGGCTGCTGCCCAAGAGCGTGGTGCAGATGGTCAGCGCGGGCGAGGAGTCGGGCAAGCTCGGCGAGGTGCTGACGGAGGTCAGCACGTTCTACGCCAAGCAGTTGCGCGAGGCGATCAAGACGGTGACGTCGATGATCGAGCCCATCATGATCGTGATCATGGGTTCGGTGGTCGGCTTCATCGCGATGGCGATCATCCTGCCGATCTTCAAGCTGTCGACGCTGGTCAAGTAGACATCCAGTGGGTGAGCGGGGCGGTGGGGAGACCACGTCCCTCGGCGGGCCCGGTTGGAGCATCCGGGCCCGTGGTGCTTGGTGGGGCGGGACGGCGAGGGGGGGAGCGACCCAGACGGTGTTTTCCGCATAAATTGACATTTGCCGGCCCTCGTTTTCGGACTCAGGTTCGGCTCGGGGATGGTCGATTGACACTATTGAGAGAGGGGCTGCGCCGCGCCCGTGCCGGGCCAGCCATGGCATTGCAGAGGCTTGGAAGGGGTTAGCCGTGAAACGTTCATTGATCCGCCGGTCACTCGTGAACAGGCCCAGCCGGCGTCGGCGAGGGGCGGGGTTCACGCTGATTGAGGCGGCGTTGACGACGGTGATCATCGGGACGGGGGTGCTGGCGATCGTGGCGGCGCAGCAGTCGTTCGTGATGAAGAACGACTGGTCGCAGCGATCGGCGTTGGGGATGTACCTGGCCAATGAGGTCCGCGAGCTGATGCTGACGATGCCGCTGCACGACCCGATCTACGGGGCGTCGCACCTCGGGCCGGAGACGGACGAGACGACGGCGGAGCAGTACGACGACGTGGACGATTTCGCCGGGACCGTCAGCGAGGCGGGGCAGGGCGGTGGGGTGACGATCGACCCGCCGATGACGGCGTTGCGGCAGCGGATCACGGAGATGCCGGGCTGGACGCAGCGGGTGACGGTCCAGGCGGTGCCGGTGAGCAAGATCACGCCGGGGGCGTTCGACCTGACGCCGCTGAGCGATTCGTCGGCGTTGTACCGGGTGACGGTGGAGGTGTACTACCAGGGGCCTTACGACGCGGAGGGGACATTGATCGCCGAGTTGACGTGGTTGATGTACCCGCCGGGGAGCTGACGGGGGGGCTCGGGGCGTGAGGTGAGGACGGGGGCCGAGGCGGTGGAGTGAGAAAGATGATTGGCCGAAGCAGCAGATCGTCACGTCGGGTGGGTCGGCCGAGCCGTCGGCGCGGTGCGGCGGCGATCCTGGCGATGATGTTCCTGGTGATCTTCTCGTCGCTGGCCGCGGCGATGGCGATCGTGGCGCAGGGGAACCTGTCGACGGCGGACACGCAGCTCAAGGTGTCGCGCGCCCTGGCGGCGGCGGAGACGGGGATGCGTTTCGCGATGCTGCGGATCAACACGGCGACGTCGGCGGTGCCGGCGATCCGCGAGGGGCAGATCGACGCGACGAAGGCGGCGGAGCTGTGGACGGCGATCCGCAGCGAGCTGGTGACCGAATTGCTCGAGGACGACGACGAGCAGCTGGACAAGGCGGACATTTTCGCGGGTGAGGATGGCTCACTGCTTCTGCCTCCGATCGCACTGGGCAAGACGGCGGGGTCGGCGCGGTTCGAGGTCCGGATCAATCCGCACCCGGTCAACGGCGTGAACTACGACGACGCGATGTACGACCAGGCCCCGTACGCGGAGCTGGGCGTGAACATCTCCAGCGTGACGCCGCTGGACGCACGCTGGGTGCGGGTGACAGTGCTGGGGATCGACGGGCCGTCGAATCATCCGATCAAACGCGCGGTGCAGATGGATTTCAAGATCGACAAGAAGATCCGGTTCGCGCTGTTGTCGAAGAACCGGGTGATGATCGGCCCGCACGTGCTGGTGGACGGTCCGGTGGCGAGCCGGTTCATGGACACGGACCTGGACCACGGGCATCCGGTGCAGATGGCCAGCGATTTTCGGGGGTTGACGCCGGAGCTTGACGCGCAGATCGACGAGTTCGTGGCGGCCCTGGTGGCCAACGACAAGGACGGGGACAACCGCATCCGCGTGGCGGACAGCCGCGAGGTCGAGAATATCGAGGAGCCCGAGAGCTTTGACACCAACGGGGACGGGTACATCGATGAGTTCGACTTCTTCCTGAGCGCGTTCGACGCGAACAGCGACGGACGGGTGAGCGAGGTGGAGCTGGAGACGGCGGGCAATCAGACGCGGGCGGAGCTGTTCGAGCTGCTCGACGGCCACGGCTCGGTGGACCGGGTGGGGTACAACGACGGGTTCATCGACACGGACGACAACTACGCCAAGGTGCACGGCCAGGTGATGATCGTGCAGACGCAGCTGAGCTGGGCGTCGGGCGCGGCGTCGGACTCGTCAATCCAGAACTACCTGCAAGGAGGGATCATCCCGTCGCACGATCAAGCCCCGTTGACCTACCAGGCGTCGGCGGCGAGCGTGCACCAGTACGACGCGTCGGACTTCAACGTCGACGGGTACCGGTCGATGACCGACAGCGACCTGGCGACGCAGGCGGCGCCGCAGGCGGGGCAGGTCAACCCCGGGCACACGGAGCCGGCCAACGCGTTGGGCGAGGTGGTCGAGCACGAGGCGGTGCCGTTCGGGGCGGCGTACCCTTACGACCACTATGACCGTCCGGTGTACCGGAACATGACGTTCACGAACGTGCGGATCCCCAAGGGGACCAACGCGCTGTTCCAGAACTGCACATTCATCGGGGTGACCTTCATCGAGACCGAGACGGACACGAACGATCCGAACTACAACTACGCGGGGATGCAGGAGGCGGACGGGACGCCCAAGCACCCGGACAAGTACGTGCTGATTGACCCCGACCAGCCGGACACGGAGGACAACCGCGAATACAACACCAAGAACCTGGCCAACAACATCCGGTTCGACAACTGCGTGTTCGAGGGGTCGGTGGTGTCGGACTCGGCGCAGCAGTTGGCGCAGGTCCGCAACAAGATCGCCTTCACGGGGCGGACGCAGTTCAACGTCGACAGCTCGGCGCACCTGACGGACGACGAGAAACGGATCTTCCGTCGCAGCGCGCTGCTGGCGGCGAACTACTCGGTGGAGCTGGGGACGTACATCGCGCCGCACGACAGCCAGGAGACGGTGTACATGACCGGGACGATCGTGGCGGGGGTGCTGGACATCCGCGGGCGGGCGGACATCCGCGGGACGATCCTGACGACCTTTGAGCCGCAGGAGGACGTCGGGCCGGTGCTGGGCGAGACGAGCCCGCAGTTCAACACGACGCTGGGGTATTTCTCGTCCGACGACGGCGACCTCGAGGCGGAGGTGCCCAACAACGGCCTGGGGCTGATCCGTCTGACGTATGATCCGAACCTTCCGCTGCCCGACGGCATCCTGGGGCCGATCGAGATGCGCGGGCAGGCGGCGACGTACCGGGAGATCCCGGTGCCGGCGGGGATGTGAGAGAACGGCCCGACCTTTCCAGGCGGGGCTCATGGGACGGGGTGGGTATTTCGCAGGAGCATGCGCATGACTAGGTGCCGTCAGCAACTACATCGCGGGATGGCCCGTCGGGGCGTGAGCCTGATCGAGGCGTTGATCGCGTTGGCGATCTGCGCGTTGCTGCTGACGGCGACGATGGTGGCCACGGACGCGAGTTACAAGGCGTACGCCAACGCGACGGAGCAGGCGTCGACGCAGGCGACGACGCGGATGGTGGTGTACCGGCTGCTGACGGCGATCCGGACGGGCCAGGAGCACGGGCCGCTGCAGGCGGACAACTCCGTGACACCCGCGGCGACAATCAGCGGGAGCGAGATCACCAGCCCGTACATCGAGTTCGTGGACCCGGTGCAGGGGATCGTGCGGGTGCAGCACATGCCCGACACGAATCAGTTGGTGATGATCACGCACCAGGGCGAGGCCAACGAGCGGACGGACACGCTCTTGGCGGGGGTGACCGGGGCGGAGTTCCGGCTTCAGCGTCGGAAGAACGAGGAGGGGATCTATGTGCTGTCACGGGCGACGGTGGACCTGACGGTGGAGGCGGACGACGACGCGACGCTGTCGATCGAGCGGCGGGACACGAAGCTGCCGGAGGTTCGTCTGGTGGCGTCGACGACGCCGCGGAGCCTGGACTGAGAAGGAGGGGGGCCAATGGGCTTGGGTTGCGAGCATCCGCCGGCGTCGTCGCCGGCGGTTTTGTTGATGGCGGGTGAAGATCGGGATGGGGGGCGGGTTCTGGCTGTAGGGGTCGGGCAAGGTGCGCGGGGGGTGGGTCTGGGGGGGTCTGAAGTTGGGCTGAATCGGGTGGATGCATGGTCGGGGAGTGCGGGGAATCGTACGTTTGAGACAGCCTTGCGTGCCGAGGCTGCGTGAGGGCCCCGCGTGGGGTCCGGCCGGGCCGCGGGGCCGCGTCGAGGCGTTACGAGGAAAGGGGTTCAGCAATGGTTAAGACGACACTTTGCATGGCGGCGATCTGCACGGTCCTCGCCGCGCCGGCGACGGCCGACACGCTCGAGCTGACCGGCGTGATCCGCGACTTCAAGCGGGGCGACTGGACGGGCGGGCACCTGGACTTCGAGACGGCGCACCTGTCGGGCCGCGGCGGCTACGGCAAGGCCACCGGCCTGGTGACGATGAACCTGAGCGAGGACGACAAGCCGGTCTACAACCCGGTTCGTCCGAGCAGGGACACGATCCTGAACGAGGCGTCGTTCAACCAGTGGTACCGCGACGACGCGCTGGTCAACACCAGCTCGCCGATGAAGCTGACGCTCAGCAACGGTCGGGATGAACCGGGCGGCGTCTACAGCTACTCGACCAGCAGCTTCTTCCCGATCGACGGGCAGTACTTCGGGAACCAGAACCTCAGCCACAACTTCCACTTCACTTACGAGCTTCGGACCACCTTCACGTATCAGCCGGGTCAGAAGTTCACCTTCATCGGTGACGATGACGTGTGGGTGTACATCAACGGGACGAAGGTGATCGACCTCGGCGGCGTGCACACGGCAGTGACGGGCAGCGTGGTGCTGTTCGACGGGAAGGTGTTCGTCGAGAGCGCGGACTTCGCGGTCGGCGGGGTGGTGCAGTCGATCAGCACGGAGATGGCTTCGGCGCTGGCCGCGGCGTGGTCGGCGGCCGGCCTGGGGGCGGTGCCCGTCCAGATGCAGGCGAACGGGAAGTACATCGACCTGCACCTGACGAGCCAGCAGACGTGCACGCTGGACTTCTTCTTCGCCGAGCGGCACACGACGCAGTCGAACTTCCGCATCGACACGTCGATCCAGCTGATCGAGGTGCCCCCGACGACGATCAGCCCGCTGTACGACTAAATGAAGAGACCCGGCGCGACGTTTGTCCGGGAACAATTCGGTGAGCGTCCATGATTCACGGCGTCGCGCTGCTACTCCCCTGGGCAGCGCGACGCCGTTTTTGCTGGGGTCGGCCATGGAGGCTGGAGACAGGCCATGGCGGAGCAGCAGGTAAGTGGGCGGGACCGGCTGAGCCTGCGTCTGGGACGCAAGGGGCCGGACCTGCCCGGGCCGATGCATCGGTACGTGGCGCAGTTCGTCCGGCGGTACCTGCCGGCGGCCAAGCACCTCAAGGTGGAGTGGGACGTGGGAGGGATCACGCTGCGGACGCCGGCGGGGGAGTCGATCCGGGTCGAGGGGGTGCGGCCGGAGCGGGCGCCGCGGCCTGACGACCGGGCGTTCTACGATTCGCTTCGGCGTTTCGCGGGTCGGCGGATCCGCGTCGGGGGGCGACGGATCACGATCCCCGCGAGCTACGAGAAGTGGCGGGCGTTGCCGGCGAGCGTTCGGCGGGACGTGCGACAGTCGCGGGCG
>JADZCW010000028.1 GCA_020851395.1 Phycisphaeraceae bacterium | reverse complement strand
CGCATCCTCTACGCCATGTGGCTCGACCGCCTGACCGCCGACGCCAAGCACCGCAAGTGCGCCAAGGTCGTCGGCGACGTCATGGGCAACTTCCACCCCCACGGCGACTCGGCCATCTACGACGCCCTGGTCCGCATGGCCCAGCCGTTCGCCATGCGGCACCCGCTCGTCGACGGCAGCGGCAACTTCGGTTCGCTCGACGGCGACGCCGCCGCGGCCATGCGCTACACCGAGTGCCGCCTGACGCCCATCGCCGCTGAGCTGCTCAGCGAGATCGGCCAGGGCACCGTCGACTTCCGCCCCAACTACGACGGCACCAAGAGCGAGCCGGTCGTCCTGCCCGCCCGCGTGCCCAATCTCCTGGTCAACGGCTCGACCGGCATCGCCGTGGGCATGGCCACCAACATCCCGCCGCACAACCTCGGCGAGATCTGCAAGGCCCTCCTCCGCTTGGCCGACAACCCCGAGCTCACGACTGGCCAGCTCTGCACCACTGTCAAAGGCCCCGACTTCCCCACCGGCGGCCAGATCGTCTCGACCCCCGAAGAGATCAAGGAGATCTACAAGACCGGCTCGGGCGCCGTCAAGGTCCGCGCCACCTGGGAGCTCGGCCCCGTCGGCCGGTCGACCAAGACGCTCTTCATCACTTCCGTCCCTTACACGGTCAACAAGGCCCAGCTCGTCGAAGCGCTGGCCGAGGTGGTTCTCTCGCGCAAGATGCCCCTGCTCGCCGACGTCCGCGACCTCTCGACCGACGACGTCCGCATCGAACTCCAGCTCAAGCGCGACGCCGAGGAGCAGAAGGTCCTGGCGTACCTCTTCAAGCACACGCCCCTGCAGACGAACTTCAACGTCAACCTCACCTGCCTGGTCCCCACCGAGAATCCCGAGGTGGGCCGGCCCGAAAAGTGCGAATTACGCCAGATTCTCCAACATTTCCTGCAATTCCGTCTCGATGTCGTCACCCGCCGGCTCGAGCATGAACTCGGCGAGCTCAACCGGCGCATCCACATCCTCGAGGGCTTCGCCACCGTCTTCGACGCGCTCGACGAGATCATCAAGATCATCCGCAAGTCCGACGGCAAGGCCGACGCCGCTAAGAAGATCATCGAACGCTTCAAGCTCGATGAAGAGCAGACCGACGCCATCCTCGAGCTCAAGCTCTACCGCCTGGCCAAGCTCGAGATCCTGGTCATCCAGGAAGAACTCAAGGAAAAGCAGAAGCGCGCCCGCGAGATCAAGCGTCTGCTCGGGGAAGAGAAGGCTGAGGGCCGCTGGAAGCTCGTCCGCGACGAGATCGAAGCCGTGCGGTCCGCTTATGCCCAACCACGCCGCAGCCTGATCGAGAGCGCCGCTGACGAGCCCGAGTTCTCGGCCGACGATTTCATCATCGCCGAGGACAACGTCGTGATCGTCACCCGCGACGGCTGGGTCAAGCGCCAGAAAGAGGTCAAGGACCTCACGACCACACGCCTCCGCGAGGGCGATTCGGTGCTCACCGCCCAGCCCGGCAGCACGCGCGCCACTATCGCATTTTTCAGCAATTTCGGCGTGGTCTACACCGCCCGCATCATCGACATCCCCGCCACTACCGGCCACGGCGAGCCGGTGCAGAAGTTCTTCAAACTCCGCGACGGCGAGAAGATTGTCGCCGCCCTCAGCCTCGATGAGCGGGCCATCGGTACACTCACAAGCAAGGACCCAGCCAACCCCGCCCCCACGCACGGCTTCGCCGCTACCAGCGACGGCTACGGCTTGCGCTTCAACCTCGACGCCTTCGTCGAACCCAGCACCCGCGCCGGCCGGCGCTTCGCACGGCCGGCCGAGGCCGTCGAAGTCCTCGGCGTCGAACTCATCCGCTCGGGCAAGGAGATCGTCATCGCCGTCAGCCAGCAGGCCCGGGCCACGCTCTTTGCCGCCAAGGAAGTCAACTTCCTCTCCGGCCCGGGCAAGGGCGTCCTGGTGATGAAGCTGGCCGACGACGACAAGCTCCTGGGCTTTAAGGTCTCCCTGGGCGATCGCGACCTCTTGACCGTCGAGACCAGCCGCGGCGGCACGCAGACCGTCAGCACCGCCAAGTACAAGGTCACCGGCCGCGGCGGCAAGGGCCACGAGCTGCTCAAGCGCGGCAGCCTCCTCCGCGTCGTCCCCGAGGACGCCCCCGTCCCCGGCCTGCTGGAAGAATAGGGAAAAACAACCAAAATCAGAGAGAACCATGCCCGCCCGCATCCCCTACGACCACGACAAGCTCACAGACTTCTGCCGCCGCTGGCAGGTGCGGGAGCTGGCGCTCTGCGGGTCGATCCTGCACGACGACTTCGGGGACGACAGCGACGTGGACCTCCTGGTGACCTTCGCCCCCGAGGCCCCCTGGACGCTCTGGGACTGGCCCGCCATGCTCAGCGAGCTCAAGGTGATCTTCGGCCGAGACGTCGACCTGATCGAGAAGGAGGCCGTGACCAACCCGTTCCGACGCAAGCACATCATGGACAACCACGAGGTGGTCTATGCGTGCTGAGGAACGCGACGCCGCCATGCTCCTGGACATGCTCGAT
>JADZCW010000027.1 GCA_020851395.1 Phycisphaeraceae bacterium | reverse complement strand
GGCGCGCAGGTCGCGCAGGGCGGGCCAGTAGCAGCGGTGGGGCTCCAGCGCGGCGTCGAGGAAGGATCGGCCGTCGATGATGTCGTCGGCCAGGGCGGGTCGGCGGGCCAGGAGGGCGCGGACGAGGGAGTAGCCGTTGGTGTGCAGGCCGCTCGAGGCCAGGGCGAGGACGGTGTCGCCTTCGCGGATGGCGGAGCCGTCGATGATGCGGGATTTTTCGACGACGCCGACGATGCTGGAGGTCAGGACGTAGAGGCCGGCTTCGAGGACGCCGGGCTGCTCGCTGGTCTCGCCGCCGGTGAGGGTGCAGCCCTGCTCGCGGCAGACGGCAGCGATGGCGGCGACGAGGCGATTGACCACGTCCTTTTCGAGCTTGCCGCAGACGATCACGTCCTGGACGGACAGGGGCTCGGCGCCCATGACGATGATGTCGTCGATCAGGTGGTGGATCATGTCGCGGGCGATGGACTCGACGCGGCCGTGGGCGAGGGCGATTTTCTGTTTCGAGCCGGGCTCTTCGCTTTTTAAGACCAGGACGGGGTGCTCGTAGCCGGGGAAGCGGGCGTCGAAGAGGGAGGCGAAGGCGCCCAGACGGTTCAGGACGCGCGGGTCCTGGGTCTGCATGCTCTTGGCCATGTCGCGTTTGGTCGCGTCGGCCAGGGAGATGTTGACGCCGGCTTGTTCGTAGGAGAGGCCTTTGGGCATGGGAAACCTCGGTGAAAATGAGCGTCCGCGGCCGGGATGAAGGGGTCGCGGCTGAGGGCATGATCTTAACCGATTGGGCGGGGGCTAACCCTGCTGCCTGGTCCAGGCCTGTTTGTGCATCTGGGCGACGCGCTGGCGCAGGGCGGTGGGGGCGATCACGCGGACCTGGTCGGCGTAGCCGCAGAGCCACCAGGCGATCTCGGATACGCCGTCGACGTCGAAGGTCATCTTGCAGGAGCCGTCGGGGAGGATCGTGGACTTCTGCGAGGGGTGCCAGAGGACTTCGCTGACGTTGGTGGCGACTTTAGGCGCGAACTCGAGCTCGACGTGGTGGATCTCGCCCTCGGGGATCAGACGCCAGGCTCGGCCGAGCTTTTCTTGGACGGAGAAATTCTTGGGCTTGCGGAAGAGTTTGGGCGTCGGCTCGAGCTGGCGGATGCGGGCGAGCTTGAGGACGCGGACCTGTTTGTGCACGTCGGTCTTGCCCAGGACGTACCAGCTGACGGCGCTAAAGTGCAGCGCGTAGGGCTCGAGGAGGCAGTCGAGGGGTTTGTCCTCGACGGGGCTTTCGTAGAGGACGCGGCAGGTGCGGCCCTCGTCGATGCAGCGGTGCAGGGCGAGGTAGTGGTTGGCCTCGGTGTCGCCGTCGGTGCTCGGCTGCGGGCCGGGGTTGATGGTGACGGCCTGGATCAATTCGGCGCAGACGGTGCGGATGGGGTCGGGGACGGAGGTGATGAGCTTGTTGATGGCGCCGAGGGCGGCTTGGCGGAGCGGCCCTTTGCCGGTGGCGCGGGCGGTGTGGGCGAGGAGGAGTAGGCCGAGGGTCTCGGGGACGGTCAGGCTGATGGGGGGGAGGAAGAAGGACTGGGCGATGCGGTAGCCGTGGCCCGCCTGGTGGTAGCAGGGGATGCCGGCCTTTTGAAGGACCTCGAGGTCGCGGAAGAGGGTGCGTCGGCTGACGTTCATCTCGACGGCGAGGTCGACGGCGGAGCGGGCGCGGGAGCTCTGGAGGAGGGAGATCAGGCGGAGCAGGCGTTGGATGCGTTTGGTCTTGTCGAGCATGGTCGCCCCCGGAGTTTTCGCGAGATCGGCCGGGAAGGGATGTGGGCAGACGTGGTCAACGATACCACGGGATGAAACGTGGGCCAGCCGTCCGCAAGGTTTTGATAGGGCGGGGGTTTGAGGCGATGGGGGCTTGGGGATGGTTATCAGCCCCGGCAGCGGGAGCGGCCGGGCTTTGGAGGGGGGACGTGAGTTGAAGGGGTCTAGGCGGGCAGGCCGCTCTGGCGCATGAGCTCGAGGAGCTGGCCGGTGAAGATGAAGTTGTGCTTGGGCAGGTCGAGGAGGGCGGCGCGGCTCTGGTCGAGGTGGCTGAACATCAGGTCGATCTCCGCGACGGGGGAGGGCGCGGCGGCGGGGTCGGCGGGATCGATCAGTTCGACCGTGCCTTTGGTGGCGGCGCCGGAGTCGTCGAGGCGGTCGATGACGGCGGTGTAGCGGAGGCAGAGGCCCGGGCGGGCGATCTGGTGGAAGTGGGCCCGGCTGATCTTGGCCAGGACGACGAGGTGGGCGAAGTCGCGGGCGTGGCCGACGAGGACGCCGGCGGTCTGGGCCATGCCCTCGACGATGAGCGACTGGGGGAAGACGGGCCAGGCTGGGCGGTGCTCGTCGGCGGCGAAGTGGTCGTGGACGACGTCCTCGGCCAGGGAGACGTTCTTGATCGCCACGCAGCGTTTGCCGCGGTCGATGGTCAGGATGCGGTCGATCCAGATCCAGCGCATGGGAGGGTCGAGGGGCTGGCCTTACTGCGGCAGCTTGTCGTTGACGAACTTGACGATGGCGTCGACGGTGAAGAGGTTCGAGAAGTCCGCCACCTGGCGGGACTGTTCGAGGGGGGCGAAGTCGAGGTGGGGGAGGCGGCGCTTGAGCTCAGCCATGCCGTCGTCGGTGACCTTGCCGTCGAGGACGTAGCGGGGATCGGTCAGGATGGACTCGGGGAAGAGCTCGTTCTGATCGATCTTGATGGTGAAGGCCTTCTCGAGGCGGAAGACGATGTCGAGGAAGTCGATGGACTCGGCGCCCAGGTCGGCTACGAGTTTGGCCTCGGGGGTCACTTCGTCGTCGTCGACGCCCAGGGCGTCGACGAGGACGGACTGGACTTTGCCGAAGACCTCTTCCTGAGTCAGGGGCATGATTTCGATCTCCATCATCCGGGCGATTGAGCGGCCCGGGGTATTGTCGTCCTGTGGCAGGATATCAGGGAAGCACGGCGGTGAGTGTGAACCGGCCCTGGACGGCCAGTTGGTTGTCGACGGTTCCGGCGCCGGCGAGTTCGAGGCGGTCGGGTTGTCGGTTGCGGACGGTGACCTCCAGGCGGAGCGACTGGCCGGGGCGGACGAGGTTGCCGTAACGGATGTTGCGGACCTCCGAGAGCACCCATCGGCGGGGGTCGGACGGGGGATTGGACGTGTCCTGGGCGAGACGTCGGCCGGCCTGGACGAGGGCTTCGAGCATCATGACCCCGGGCAGGACGGCAAAGCCGGGGAAGTGGTCGGCCAGGTACTCCTCGGCGTGGGTGACGCTCTTGATGGCCACGAGCCGGTCGGGCTGGTGGTCCAGGACGCGATCGATCAACTCGAACCTCACGCAAGCCCTTTCGACCGGAGGTTTTTCGTCCGGTAAAAAGGCCGAGTTTAGCTGTGGCGGGGGGTGAAAGCAACACGGCGCGGGGATATGATCCCGGCCCGGCGACGATCGGATGAAGCGTTTGCGACAAAGGATTTATGAGACATGAGGCAGACGAGCGATTCGAGTGCGGGGCTTGCGGAGCAGTTGGCGGAGGCGACGCGGCTTTTCCAGGAACGCTTCGGGCGACGGCCGAGCGTCGCGGCGGCGGCCCCGGGAAGGGTCAACCTCATCGGCGAGCACGTGGACTACAACGAGGGGTTTGTGCTGCCGATGGCGATCGAACGGCAGACGCTGATCGTGGGGGATCGGGCGGGCGGCGACCTCCGGGGGCGGGGGCGGGCTCGGGTGGTCAGCACGCAGCAGGAGGGGGTGGCGGAGTTCGAGGTTCCTTCCGGGGGGGGGGTGGCGCGGGGGAAGCCGGAGTGGTCGAACTATGTGCGCGGGGTGGTTGAGGGATGCCTGCGGCTGGGCTGGGACGTGCCGGGGTTCGACGCGGTGGTCAGCTCGACGGTGCCGGTGGGGGGAGGGCTGTCGAGCAGCGCGGCGATCGAGGTGGCGACGGCGACGCTGATGGAGGAGATGTGCGGAAAGAAGATCGACCCGGTGACCAAGGCGCTGCTCTGCCAGAGGGCGGAGCATGAGTACGCCAAGGTGCCCTGCGGGATCATGGACCAGTTCATCAGCGTGATGGGGCAGGAGGGCCATGCGCTGCTGCTGGACTGCCGGACGCACGACACGGTGCAGGTGCGGCTGGACGACCCGGCGGTGGCGGTCTTGATCATCAACACGAACGTGCGGCATGAACTTTCCGGGGGGGAATACGCGCAACGGCG
>JADZCW010000026.1 GCA_020851395.1 Phycisphaeraceae bacterium | reverse complement strand
TCAATCCGCGGGATCGTCGGACGGGCTGAGGCGCTGGCTCCTGTCGACATTGAGGTCCTCGCGCACGATCTCCCGACACCCCCGTAGTATTTATCGGCCGATTCACGCCCATCCCCAAGCCCGGGCGGCGATGGAATGTTCCGCCCCCACCCGATATGATGCCGGCCGATGTCGGGACAGTCACAGACGCTCGACTGGACGATCACCCCGCCACAGGCCCTGGCACGCTGGCCCGCCTCGCGGCCCGTGGTGATGTTGCACTCGGGTCGGTTCGACGCCCGCTGGTCGCGCCGCTCGATCCTGGCTGAACCGGCCGGGTGGTACCGCTTCGGCGCGACTCATCCGCAGGGACACGCCCGGAGCCTGTGGCTGGGACCCGCTCCGTCTTTTGAGCAGCCCCGCTTCACGCACAATCCTTTTAATGACCTCAAGCACCTGCTCGCCGCGGCTCAGTCAGCCTGCCCGCAGGGGCTGTGGATCGGCTATCTCTCTTACGACCTCGGCCGCTGGGTCGAGGACCTGCCCACCACCGCCGCGGACGACCGCCACTGGCCCGCGATCGAGCTGGCCTGGTGCCCGGGCCTGCTCGTGCACGAGATGGACGGCCGGACGCACACCTGGCGGGCGATCGGCGACCTCCCGCCCGCCTCACTGCTCAAATCCTTATCGGAAGCCCCCTCAGCAGCGACCGACCAGGCCATCTCAGCCCGGAAACCCCGCAGCGTCTTCGGCCCGCGCCACCACTACGAACAAGCCGTCGACCGCTGCCTGGACTACATCGGGGCCGGCGACGTCTTCCAGATCAACCTCGCCCAGCGTCTGACCGCCCCATTTCAAGGACCATTTCCGGGGGCGGGGCGGACGCTCTACCGACGCCTGGCTGAGGGTTCGCCGGCCTGGTACGGGGCCTATCTCGAGCTGCCATCCACCGGTCACGAGCGGCCGCGGGCCATCGCGTCCACCTCGCCGGAGCTGTTCCTTCGGCTGACGCCCGACCGGCAGGTGACCAGCCGGCCCATCAAGGGCACGCGCCCGGCCGACGTCGATCCCTCCGAGCTGCTGCACAGCGCCAAGGACATGGCCGAACTGCACATGATCACCGACCTGGTCCGCAACGACCTCGGGCGCGTGTGTGCTTATGGATCGGTTCGCGTGGCCGATCCGCGTGCCGTCGAATCGCACCCGACGGTCCACCAGGCCGTCTCGACGGTCTGCGGCGAGCTGGCCCCCGGCAAGGACACAATCGATCTCATCCGCGCCTGCTTCCCCCCGGGCTCGGTGACGGGGGCGCCCAAGGTGCGGGCGATGCAGATCATCGAGGAGCTCGAGCCTGTGCGGCGAGGTCCTTATTGCGGCGCGATCGGGGCGATCCGCGCCGACGAACTGCACCTGAGCGTGACCATCCGCACCATGCTCCTGCGCTGGACAGACGAAATGCACGGCGAGGTGGACCTGAGTGTCGGCGGAGGCGTGGTGGCCGATTCCACGGCCGCCGAGGAATATCAAGAAACCCTCGACAAGGCCCAGGCCATGCTCCGTGCCCTGGGGATCGACTACCCCGAAAGTCCCTGAAAATCAGGCAATAACCGTCATCATCCGATGCGGCGGAGCAGCACCCGCGCCGGCGCGCCGTCCGAGCCCTCAAGCTTCAGAGGCAGGCAGACCATCTCGTAACGGCCCTCCTCGATCTGGGCTAGGTAGAGCCCTTCGATCAGCCACAGTCCCGCGCCCAGCAGCACCTGGTGCGTCTGCACGCCGTCGCCGTCGATGGCCCCCACGGACAGATAGTCCACCCCCACCGTCCGCACCCCCGCCTGCACGAGCATCTCCGCCGCGTCGCGCCGGATCGAAACGAACTTCCGATTGAACGGCTCCTCGCCGTAAGGCGTATCCGAGTTGCGCGTCCTAAATAGGATGCGGTCGCCTCGCTCGAGAGGGTGACGCCCCAGTTCCTCGGGCGTGACGGCCGCGGGGTCGTGGACACGGATAACCTTCACAACTCCCATCACCGCGTCGAGCGGGATCTGTTCGATCGTCTTGCCGTCAGTCACGAAATGGCGGGGCGCGTCGAGGTGCGTCCCGGTGTGGGCCGACATGTGCAGCATCGAAGCGTTGCACGGCGCCCCGTCGGCCATGCCGGCGAAGAGTTCACGCCGGTAAACGGGATCGCCCGGCCAAGTGACCATGCCCTGGCGGATCGTCAGCGTCACATCGATCCACGCTCCGGCCATGTCCCGACCTCTTCATCCGTGCCCGGATGAATGAAAAATGCGCCCGGAGGGACTCGAACCCCCAACCCTCTGGTCCGAAGCCAGATGCTCTATCCAATTGAGCTACGGGCGCGCCACGGCAGGCGGACTCTAAGTCAGCGGGCCGCGAGGGTCAACCGTCCCCCGCCGGCGAGGTCGTTCCGATAAGACACAGCCACGGAACATTGACGCACCCTGTCGCACGCCCAGGGGCAGTCCGACGAATCGTCCCTGGCTCATTCACGCCCCTTGGCGGGGCCGGACAGGCCCACCAAGCCTTACCCACCGTCCCAGCCTGAACAGGGCTCAAAATCAATACCGACGGTTAAGTCGCTGCCATCACACGTCGATAGCGACTTTTGAGGCCACCGTATCGGCTTTTGACTTGACGAGTGCGCGACATGCGTCAGAGCCCTATGTTGAAGAACACACCCGGCGGAATCATTGCTCCCGTGGGCCGTCGCAAGCGGCGGCAGGGCGTGATGTTCGCCGCCGCCAAGCGCTGGACCGACGTCGCCGGCGCCGCGTTGGGCCTGCTCGTCAGCGCCCCGCTGCTGGCGATCTGTGCGTGCTGGGTGATGCTGGCCGACGGCCGGCCCGTGCTCTACCAGCAGTGGCGCGTCGGCCGGGACGGCTGGCTCTTCCGCATCTACAAGCTGCGGACGATGTCGGTCAATGCCGAGGCCACCGGCGACGCCCAGTTCGCCCGTCCCGGCGACCCGCGGCTGATCCGCGGCGGGGGCCTGATCCGCAAGGCCCACCTCGACGAGCTGCCGCAGCTCTGGAACATCCTGCTGGGCCAGATGAGCCTCGTCGGCCCGCGTCCGGAACGGCCGGAGATCCACCGCGAGCTCCGCCGGCACATCCGCGGCATCGACCGCCGCCTGGCGACCAAGCCCGGCCTGACCGGACTGGCCCAGGTGTGCAACGGCTACACCAACGATCTGTCCGGCGCTCGCCGGAAGTTGGCCTTCGACCTTCTGTACATCCGTCGGCTGGGGTTCCTCGAGGACCTGCGGCTGATGTTCCTGACCGTGCCACGGCTGTGGGATCGAATGGCGTTGTGATCCCACGCCCGACCAGGAGACGACCGTCATGAACGGACGCATCCAACTCGCCAAGCCTCATCGCCGCCCCCCGGGCCTGGCGATCGTCGCGCTGCTGGCGGTCCTGGCCGGCTGTGCGCCGCGATACACCGACTACTCCGCCTTCATCCAGCAGCCCCGCCCGGTGGTCTCCGCCTCGTCCTACGTGCTCGAACCGCCCGACGTCATCATGGTCCGTTCGCGCCGCGTCCGCGAGATCGACGGCCACTCCGAGATGATCGCCCCCGACGGCCGGATCAACCTCCCCCTGCTGGGACCCGTCTTCGTCAGCGGTAAGACCAGCGAGCAGGTCGCCGGCGAGCTGCACGAGATGGCCGCGACCTACTATGAGGACGCCGACGTCTCCGTGCACGTCGTGCGGTTCAACAGCAAGAAGATCTACGTCTTCGGCGAGGTCTCGACCCCCGGCAGCTACACCTACAACGGCACCAACTCCGTCCTGAGCATGATGGCCCTGGCCCAGCCGACCCGGCTGGCCGACCCGTCCAAGGTCCAGGTCCTGCGCCCCAGCGCTGACGGCAAGCTCGTCCGCCGCATGACCGTCGACCTGAACAAGATGGTCAAACGCGGCGAGACCGCCCTCGACGCCCAGTTGCTCGACGGCGACGTGATCTACGTCCCGGCCAACCCGCTGGCCTCGGTGGGCCTGGGCCTCCAGCAGCTGCTGCTGCCGATCCGTCCGCTGGCCGAGACCGTCCGCGGACCGGCCGATATCTATGACGCCAGCGGCGCCTACCCACCCAACAACAACAATGACTGACCGCCATGACCCCCCGCCACGACGTCCCGGGCGGATGACAGGTGAAGCATGACCCGCAAACACGGCCAGAATGAACCGCTGCTCGAAGCCTGGAGCATCTTGATGCTCCACCGCCGGCGGTTTGTCTTCATCGGCTTCGCCGCCGTGCTGGTCGTGCTGCTGGCGAGCATGCTGCTGCCCAAGAAGTACTCGGCCGCGGCCATGTTCGAACGCCGCACCGACGTGGTCATGAACGAGATCGTCAACCGCGCCTCGAACAAGGCCTACGTCGACCAGCGGGCCTCGCTCTACAAGGAGCTGGCCGGCCTGACCGCCGTCGGGGGCGTCATCGAGCAGCTCAGCGCCGATCCCAAGCTCATGGCCGACCTGGGCGTGACCGCCAACGACCTGCCCGAGTTGCGCGAGCTGCTCCTGCGGAAGCTGAGCATCAACTTCGAGATCTCGACCAACGAGCTCGAACAGGTCCGCGTCAGCCTGGTCGGCGAGCGGCCGGCGTTCGGGCGGTGGGCCGTCAACGCCCTGATCGAGAACTACATCAACCAGGCCCGCACGAAGATCGAGCAGCGCGTCCGTCAGAGCGCTGACTTCTTCCAGCGCGAGGTCGCCCGCAGTCGCCAGCAGATCGAGCAGCTCGAGAACCGCAAGCTCACCTTCGAAATCCAGAACGCCGACCTGCTGCCGAACAGCCCCAACAACCTCCAGATCACCCTGGCCGACCTCAAGACCGAGCTGACCGAGCTGGGCAACACGCACGAGGGCCTGACCGTCCAGATCCAGGCCCTCGAGCAGTCCCTCGGCCAGACCCCCCAGCAGACGCCCACCACCGTCCGCCAGCGCAACCCCGTCCTGGATCAGATCGACAAGGACCTGGACCTGGCCCGGACGCAGCTTCAGCAGAACATCACCGTGCTGCACATGACCGAGCGGCACCCGGACATGGTCGCGCTGCGGCAACGGATCACCGACCTCGAGGCCCGCGCCGCCGCCACCGAGCAGGAGATCGTCACCCAGCGGTCGCTGTCGGCCAACCCGCACCGCGACGAGCTGGAAATGACCCTGACCCAGGCCCGGGCCGACCTGCTGGCCAACGAGAAACGCACCGCCTCGCTCCGCGGGCAGATCGCCGCGGCCGAGAAACAGACCGAGCAGATGTTCCCCGTCCGCGCCGAGTACATCAAGCTCGATCGCCAGATCACCGAGCAGCAGCGCCAGCTCTCGTTCTGGGAGGACAACCTCCGCCGGCTGGACATGCTCCTGGCGGCCGAGAGCGACGACCGCGGCGTGCGGCTGAGCTTCATCAGCCCCTGCGTGAGCATCGGCCTACCCGTCTCGCCGCAGCTCTCGCAGGTCATCGTCGCCGCCCTGACGCTGGGCCTGTTCGCCGGCGCCTCGAGCGTCTACTGGGCCCACCGCACCGACGAGACCTTCCGCCGCTCGACCCAGCTGTCCGAGACTCTGGAGCTGCCCGTCCTCGGCTCGGTCAGCGAGCTGATCAGCGACCGTGAGCTGCGGCTCCGCCGGCTGCGCCAGCTGGTGGTCTACCCGCTGAACCTCACCGCCATGGCCGCCGCCCTGGGGCTGGTCACTGCCGCCGTCTACTTCAACCTCGAACGGCCGGAGTTGTTGCGGAAGATCGCGGCCGTCCCGGCGTCGGTCCTCACGGACCATTCCGACGCCCCGGCCGCCGTGGCCGACGCCAACCTCGACACCGACCCTGTCAGCGACACCGGCGGGCAGGAGTGAGCTTGATGTACCACGAGTTCTACAACCTCAAGCTCCTGCCCTTCGAGAACACCGCCGACCCGCGGTTCTTCTTCGCCTCCGACCAGCACCGCGAGGCCCTGGCGGCCATCGAGTACACCCTCCGCATGCGCAAGGGCCTGGTCCTGATCACGGGCGACATCGGCTCGGGCAAGACCACCGTCGGCCGGACCATGTGCCAGCGCTGCGGCGCCGACGCCTCGATCGTGCACCTGGGCTGGGGACACCAGGACCGCGACGGCCTGATCCGCCAGGTGCTCCGCAACCTCGACCTTCCCGTCCGCCGCTCCGACGACCACGGCCGGATGCTCGAACGCCTGCGTGAGAAGCTCATCGAACAGCTCCGCGCTGGAACACCGATCGTCCTGCTCGTCGACGAGGCCCAGACCC
>JADZCW010000025.1 GCA_020851395.1 Phycisphaeraceae bacterium | reverse complement strand
TCGCTCAGCAGATCAAACCCCCCGACGCTCTGCCCGACAACGCCCCCCGCATCGCCGTCTGCCCCGTCCCCATGCACTGGATGCGCCGCTGGAAGCGCGGCTACAACCAGTCCTTCCTCATCGCCGAAGCCCTCGCCCGCCAGACCGGTTATCCCCTCGTCGAGCTCCTCCGCCGCACCCGCCGCACCCCGCCGCAGACGGCCGTCACCCACTCCATGCGCCGCGCCAACGTCCGCGGCTCCTTCGCCATCCGTCCCGTCGACGCCGCCGGCTGGACGATCTGGCTCGTCGACGACGTCAAGACCACCGGCGCCACCGCCCGCGCCTGCGCCACGCTCCTCCGCCAGGCCGGCGCGGAACACGTCAACCTCGCCGTCGTCGCCGTCGCCGGTGAAAACCCCGACCCCCCGCTCGAATAACGCTTCGATCCCCTACTCCCGATGCACCTCGACCAGCCGCCCCTCCTTGGCGCTCCGCACCGCATCGACGCACATCGCCACGCTCCTGAAGTTGTCGTGCCCCACCGACTCGGGCTCCCGCCCCTCGCCCAGCGCGTCGAGGAAGTCATGCACCACCCCCGCATGCCCCGTGTGCTTAAGCTCCACCCCCGCAAACGTTGACTCCTCCACGTCCATCATCTGACTGTTGAACTCATGCTTGCCGTCGGGCTTGATCACCTGCGCCTTGATCCCCTTGGCCCCGTCCCACGTCAGCGTCCCCTTGGTCCCGATGATCCGCCACTGCGACTCCCACGTCGTGCTCAATCCCTCAGCGCACCACGACCCCCGATAGTTGAACACAATCCCTTTGCTCATTGAGAAAATCGCCGCGGCCGACGCATCGCCCTTGTACCACGACCCCTTGGGGTTGAACGACCGGCAATACACTCCCGTCGCGTCCGCCCGCGTCAGGAACCTCGCCGCGTCGAACGTGTGGATCGCCATGTCCAGCAGCAGCGGATACTCCATCTGGTCCCGGAACCCCCCGAAGTGGGCCCCGATGTAGAAATCCGCGTCCACCTGCGTGATCTCTCCGAGCCCCCCGCCGTCGAGGAACTGCCGCACCGCCCGGATGTTCGGGTCGAACCGCCGGTTCTGCGTCGCCGCGTAGACACGCCCGTACTTCTTCGCCGCCGCGATCATCCGCCGCGCCCCGTCGAGCGTGTCGCTGATGGGCTTCTCCCCCAGCACGTGACACCCCGCCGCCAGGCACTTGGTGGTCACCTCTTCGTGCGCCGCCGGCACCGTCACGTCGAACGCCACCTGTGGCCGAGCCAGCGTCAGCGCGTCCTCCACCGTGTCATACACCAGACTGTAATCCAGCCCATGCCGCTGCGCCATCTCCTCCGCCGCATGACGCTGCACGTCCACCAGCGCCACGACTTCCAGTGACGGCGTCTCGCGGATGAGCCTCATCCACCACTCCGCCATCCGTCCGCAGCCGACAAGCATCGCCCGCCACACCTGGTCACTCATACCTCACCTGTTCCCGCAACAACCTCAGGCCCGCAGCGACGCCCCCACCTTCGCCCCCAGCGCCTCGACCACGCGATTGACCTGCTCATCCACCTGCTCGTGCCGCAGCGTCCCGCTCGGATCGCGGAACACCATCCGCAGCGTCACGCTCTTGCGTCCGCTCTCGATGGGCTTGCCCCGATACACCCCCACAAACCCCACGCTCTCGAGCCACGTCACACCCAATCCCACCACCACCCCCTCGATCGCCTGCCACGTAATCGTCTCCTCGACGATCACCGACAGATCGCGCTCCACCGCCGGATACCGCGGCAGCTCCGCCACCTTCCGCGAAGGAGGATATCTTTCCAGCAGCACGTCCAGATCCAGCTCCGCCACCACCACCGCCGTCTGCAGGTCAAACAACCCCTGCGTCGTCCCGTCGAGCACCCCCAGGAACCCCAGCACCTTCCCCCCGCGCTTGATCTCCGCCGCCGCCGACAGGTTCGCCCGCGACGCCGGCTCATACGTCAGCGTCTCGGTCCCCGCCAGGCTCGTCTGCAATTCGTCGATCACCCCGCGAAGCTGCCGCACCGCCTCCCCCGCCCCCGACGCCCCCGGAACATCCGCCAGCATCGCCAGGCGAGACGTCTCGACGATCAGCCCCTTCTCATCGCCACGTCGAACCCAAGTCGCCGACGTCTCGAACAGCCGCACCTCCCGATTCCCCGCGTCCTGATTCGCCTTCCGGCAAGTCAACAAACTCGGCAGCAGTGACGGCCGCAGCATCGGCTCCGCCTTCCGCCGATCATCGTCGACCATCACCCCCGACGTCCCCGCCGGCAGAAACGCCTTGCCCTGCCTCGGCGCCACGAAGCTGAACGTCACTGTCTCGTAGTACCCGTGTGCCGTCAGCACGTGCCTGAGCTGTCCCCGCGCCGCCAGCGACACCGGCGCCGGCCGCGCCGCGATCTCGATCCGCTCTCGCATCGGCACATGCTCAAGCCCATGCAGACGGATCACTTCCTCGATCAGGTCCACTTCCCTCTCCAGATCCATCCGATGCGACGGCGCCGAGCACGCCACCACTTTCCCGCCATCCTCCAGCACCGGGCAAACACCGATCTTTCCGAGCAATTCCACCATTCTTCCCGCCGGGATCTCCACCCCCGTCAACGCCTGGCACCGCGCCACCCGCATCGTCACCCGCCGCGGCGCCGGATCCCCCACGCCCACGCGGATCACCCCCTCCGCCAACTCGCCCCCCGCCAACTCCGCGATCAACCACGCCGCCCGTCGGCTCGCCCGTTCGACGCCCGCCACGTCCACCCCGCGCTCGAACCGATAGCTCGAGTCACTCATGAGCCGCAGCGCCCGGCTCGCCTTGCGCACCGAAAGCGGATCAAACACCGCCGACTCGAGCAGCACGTCCTTCGTCGCCGCCGAAACCTCGCTCTCCAATCCCCCCATCACCCCCGCCAGCGCCACCGGCTTCTCCGCATCCGCGATCACCAGCATCGACGCGCCCAGCTTGTGCTTGCTCTGGTCGATCGCCGTGAAGGGCTCATCCTTCTTCGCCCGCCGCACGACGATCGCATGTCCGCTGAGCTTCGCCAGATCGAACGCATGCAGCGGCTGCCCCTGCTCGAGCATCACGAAATTCGTCACGTCCACCACGTTGTTGACGCTGCGCAGCCCTACCGATTCCAGCCGCTCGACCAGCCACTTCGGGCTAGGCCCGATCTTCACCCCCCGGATCACCCGCGCCGTGTACAGCGGGCACATCGCGGCGTCCTCGCACCGCACCGACGCAAACTGCTCCGCCTTCCCCGCCACCTTCGCCCCCTCGAGCCCCACCGCCGGCCCGCGCAGCTCGCGCCCGCTCGCCGCCGCCGCCTCGCGCGCCAATCCCACGTGGCTCAGCAGGTCCGGCCGATTGCTCGTGACCTCCACCTCCATCGCCCAGTCGCCGCCCACCGGCTCCCACGACTCGGTCGGAAAACCCAGCTCCGTGAACAGCTTCGCCGCCTCCTCGAGCGTCAGCGGCCGATCCAGGTAACTATTCAGCCAGTTCAGACTCGCTTTCATGGCTCACAAGGTTAGCAATTCACCCGCCCCTTGCCCATCGTGCCGCGATGCCTCAAACTCTCGCCCATGGACGCCCCCCCATCCCCCACCGCCCCCATCACCAACATCCACGGTCGCAAGCCCGGCCGAGGCATCCGCCCCTGGCTCCTGATCCCCAAGGTCCTCTGCTTCGCCACGCTCCTGGGCGGCCTGATCGCCGCCCTCGGCATCGCCATGTCCGCCCGCCCGGACGATCCCGCCTCCGCCCAGCAGGCCGCACGCACCATCGCCGTCATCGTCCACTGGACGATCATCCCCGGCGGCGCCGGCGCTTTCCTCTTCGGCCTCTTACTGCTGCTCCAACACCCCGCCGTCTTCCTCCGCCTGCGCTGGCTCCAGCTCAAGCTCGTCCTGCTCCCCGCCCTGATCCTCCTGCACCTCTACACCCGCCACCTCAACAAGAGCCTGCCCGACCATCCCGCCACCCCCGGGAACCTCACCTCCCTGCGCGGCATGCTCCTCGCCGCCGTCCTCCTCACCGCCCTGATCATCTTCCTGGGCCGCCACAAACCGCGCCTCACCCAGAACTGGGCCAAAGACTTCCCCACCCCCGCAAGCTCTCGCCGCCCCTAGCTCTTCTCAATCCCCTCCGGCATCCAGCAATTCAGCCGCCACCTCGAATCCTCCCCAGGCATCTTCTCCGCCTCCACGTTCTTCATGCAGTTCATCTTCGGCAGCGCCGGCACCACGACCTCTTTCCAGATCCGCTCCAGTTCCACGAACGAAATCGCCCTCCGCTCCGCCGGCTTGTTCTTCGCATACTCCGCCAGCAATTCCTCCACCCGCTCCCCCAGGTACGCCACCTCATCCGCCACCATCCGCTCTCCCACCCGCCGATCCGCCATCCGCGCCGACGTGCTCATCGCGAAATGCTTCCCAGGCTCACCCTCCTTCGGCAGCCGCGACATGTCCACGCACTCCGGCCGTAGCGCCCACAAGAGCGACGTCTCGACCACCCCCGCGTGATCCGCCACGTGTTTACCTTCCCCATCGAACCCCTTCGGACAAGCCTTAAAGTCCGGCAGCGAATGGATCCGCATCGCGAAATGCGGCTGAAGCAGGCCGACCAACGCCCGCAGGTCCACCCAGTTCGGCCCATAATGCCCCGTCACGATGATCACCGCCTCAAACCCCAGCGCGTCGAACGCCCGGATCTGATACGCCACCATCTTGAAGTGCATCCACACCGGCAGCGCCGTCATCCACGGCCGCGCTTCTCCGATGTTGTCGCTCGCCCACGTCGCATACGCCCCCGTCTCATGCACATGCCAGAAGTCCGGCGGGCAGACGATCCCCCCATGTTTCTTCGCCGCCGCCAAGCAGACCCCCCACGCCTTGAGCGCGTCAAGCCCCACCGTGTTCTGCGGCCCATGCGGCTCGCACAACCCCTGCGGCAGCCACACCACCGGCCTCCGCGCGAACGCCGCCTCGAGTTCATCCGGAAACATCCGCTCCCAACGCACCTCGTCACGCATCGATCACCTCCCATCTATCGCCACCAGCCTATACACATCCCGCCCCCCACGCATGCCAAAGCCCACCCATTCCCGCGGCCGGGTTCATCCATCGTCACAAGAACGGCACCGCTCCCTACGCCCTCGTCGCCAGCACTTTTCCAGCCCAGCCCCCCCTCGCCGGCGTCGCACGCCCTCGCCCCGTCCCCGCCCCCACGGGCTCGACCACCGACAGCATGTGATCGAACATCCGCCCGAACTGCGCCCTCCCGTTGAGCGTCTCCCGCGCGAACTTTCTCGCCGCCAGGCTCATCCGGACCCGCAACGGCTCATCCGTCAGCAGCCGCTCAATCGCCCCCACGAACCCCGCCTCGTCCTCGGGCTCGATCAGATATCCCGTCTCCCCCTCCCGCACCATGTCCGGCGTCCCGGCCATCCGCGATGACACCGCCGGCAGCCCCGCCCCCGCCGCCTCGGCCAGCACGATCCCCAACTGATCAAAGTGCGTCGGGAACACAAACACGTCCGCCGACGGGAACACTTCCTCGATCAACCGGTCATGCGATACCGCGCCCAGCCATTTCACGTTCCGACAGGACCCGTCCGCCGGCGCCTTGCCCGACGCCACCCACAACTCCGCACGATCAGACCACCGCTCCTGATGCCAACGCAGCAACCGCGGTCCGCCCTTCCGCTCCCAGTCATTCCCCACGAACAGCAGACGCAACAAACCCGTCACCCCCACCCTCGGGCCCGCCAATGCCTCGTCGGAAAAATCCGGCGCCGGATGCGCCACCAACGCCTTGCCCGCCGGCAGCCGATAGTCCTCCAGCAGTGAGTCATACACCCATTGGCTCCACGCGATCACCGCCGACGCGTTCTGGTAGATCATCCGCTCCGCCGCCAGGTTCTTCGGCGGGACCCCCGCCGCGCCACGCTGCCGCCAGTACAACTCCCCCGTCGCATCGATCGAACACGTGTAAGGCTTCACCCGCGACTGCGCCACGCACATCCCGAATGATGCCGGGCTGAAGTGCACCTGATCCACCGTCGTCAGGTCCAACCGACGCATCACCTCCCGCCAGACCAACAGGCTCCGGGCCGAGAAGTCGTTGAGCAGCTGCCCACGCCCCCACGGCCGCCACATCTGTCGCACCGCCGCACGGAACCACAGCGTCGGCCGCAACAGGATGTGCAGACACTCCATGTCCTGACGACGCCCCGCGTGCTCAGCCAGCATCCGTCCATACGTGCTCCACCCCAACGCATCCACCGACACGAACACCACCCGCCTCCGGCCCGGGTCCCTGCCCTCGGGCCAGCGAAAAGACGCAAGATCGCGCACCGAATCCGTCACCAGCACGTTCATTGTCACGCCCTCCAATGTTGATCCCGCACAGACTGATAGCCCACCGCGCGGCCGGGGACGTGCACAACGACGCAGCCAATTCACGAGTCGGACTCAAAACCCCGGCGAGATCGAAATCTTGCCACAACCTAGCATAATTTAGGTAAATATTCAAGATGAATAATAATGAAATTAAAATTAATAAGTTCGTTTTCATGTATATGCCTTATTCAAGCAAGGAATGACATTCCTATCACGCTCCAAGCGTCAGGATTCTTCCGGATCGCCGATCTATGTGAAAACGAATCTAAGACCTATTCAAAACCGCGTGATAGCTGCCGTCCTGATACCCCAACTCGCTCCCCCCAGGCAGTTCCAGGTGCTCACGTTCGATCCTTAATCCCAGCGTCTGCTCCGCCCACCTCGCCTGCCCCTGATTCTCCTCCTCCAGCAGGCTGCAAGTCGTGTACAGCACCCGTCCTCCCGCCCCCGTCACCAGCGCCCGCGCCAGCGTCAGCACCGACCGCTGCGCCTCGACCAACCCCGCCTGGCTCTGCGCCGAGTACCGATACCGCGCCTCCGGCCGGCGCGCCAGCACCGCCGTGTTGCTGCAAGGCACGTCCGCCACCACCAGGTCCGCCGCGTAGTGACCCGGATCACGCCGCACCGCCTCGAACTTCACCGCCGTCACCCCCGACAAGTCCTTCACCGCCTCCCGCAGCTCGCCCTCCAGCTTCTCATCCATGTCCGTCGTGAGAATCCGCGACTCGGGAAACATCCCCGCCAGTTGCCGCGTCTTGGTCCCCCGCCCCGCGCACAGATCCAAAATCGTCTTCGGCCCCGGCGAGATCGCCCCGATCCCCGCCACCGCCAGACTCGCCGCCGCGTCCTGCACCCTTCGTGCCGGATGCCCCTTCAAAAACGCCAGCATCCCCTCATGCGTCCCCCGCCAGACGATAAACCCCGCCCGCTCGTGCGCCTCCGCTTCCGTCTCTTCACCCTTCCCCAGCATCCCCGCGTCGAATCCCGCCTCCACCGCGATGACCATCGGCGGATGCCGCAACCCCGCCAGGCAGACGCGCTCGACCGCCTCGTCCCCCAGCTCCCGCCGCCACGTCTCGATCAGGTCCGCCGGATGACTCGTCGCCAGCGACAGGTACTTGTCCTTCTGCCCCGGGTCCGGCAGCACCGGCTTCTTGAACAGCATCGACCCGCGCTCCAGCGGCAGCCGATCCCGCGCCGGCTTCCACGGCTCCCCCGGCCTCGCCCCCTCGAGGTCGCGCAGCAACCCCCGCAGCGCCGCATTGGCCAACCCCCCCGCGTTCTTGCGGACGAGCTTCTTGGTCAGCTCCACGCTGTCATCAACCACCGCGTGGGCCGGCACACGATCCATGAACAGGATCTGCGCCGCCGCCGTCATCAGTATTCCGCGCAGCGGCGCGTCGAGCTTCCACGGCGGCCGCTGAAGCTGCTTGCCCAAGAGGTAATTGAGCGTCCCCCACCGCTGCACCGTTAACCGATAGATCGCCACCGCCAGCCGGGCGTCGCGCGGGTCGAGCCCCTCGGTCCGCGGCGGCTGCGCCGCCAGACGCGGGAACACCACCGCCGCCTCGGCGATGGCCTTCGCCGCCGCCAGCCGGGCCGGCGAGGCCGTGTCATAAGGAAGGGGAGGCCTCAAGGCGTCGAGCTGCCTTCCGGAGCGGGGGACGCCGCGCCCGCGGCACCCGTCGATGTTTCCGCACGCTCCGCCCCCTCGGGCGTGTACGTGATCCCCAGCGCCTTGCAGATCTCTTCCAGGAGCTGGTCGACCTTGAACGGCTTGAACAACACCCCCGAAAGCCCCTCCTGGCTCGCCCGCACGATCGAGTGGTTCGGGTCATACCCAAAACCCGTCATCAGGATCACCGGCAACGTCTCCTTGACCCGCTTGGCCGCCGCGAAGATCTCGTACCCGTTGCGGTAAGGCATCTTGATGTCCGACAGCACCAGGTCGAACGGGCTCTGCTCGAGCGTGTTGACCGCCTCGTACCCGTCCTTGCAGGTCACGCACTCGGCTCCGTACTTGGCCAGCACGTCCGCGATCGTCGAACGGATGCTCGCCTCGTCGTCGCTGATCATCACCCGCTTGCCCGCCAGCACCTGCTGGCAAGGCCGCTTGTCGAGCCTGTTCGACCCCAGGATCGTGTTCGGCCCCGCCGCCACGTCCCGCACGCTCGTCCGGATGCTCTCGACGTTGTCGATGATCCGTCCGAGCCGCTGCCGCATCACGTCGTCGCCGATGTACTCCTCGATCAGCGTCTGCGCCTCGGTGATGATGTCGTTGAGCGGCTGGGCCATCTCCTGCACCACGTTGTCCGCCAGACGCCCCGTCGTCGTGAACCGCTCGACCACCAGCAGGTTCAGGATGTTCAGCGCCATCGCCACGTTGCGGGCGAAGATCTCCGCGAACTGACGGTCGTCCTCGTTGAACGACCCGATCTGCGAGGACTCGATGTTGTAGACCCCGATCACCTTGTCGAACAACGTCAGCGGCACCGTCAGCGAGCTCTTGCAGTGCTGCAGGCCCTGCACGTACCGCGGGTCCTTCTCCGTGTCATGGCAGATGTAGCTGCGCCCCGTCGCCGCCACGTACCCGCTGATCCCGTTGCCCTCGGGCTGCGCGTAGAGGTCTATTTCCAGGGCCTCCTGCGGCAGCCCCTCGGTGATCACCACCTCGAGCTTGTTGCTCCGCTTGTCCAGCAGCCGGATCGCGAAGTGATCGAAGTGCATCAGGTCCTTGGAGAACCGAATGACCTTGTCCTGCAAGAGACGCAGCCGTTGCGGCGGCGTGAGCTTGGCGATCAGCTCGCTCTCGATCCGCGTCAGCTCGCGCCCCGCCGAGTCGATCGCGTCGATCTTCTGCTGCAGCCGACGCCCGCTCGTGGCGTCCCACACCACCCCCACCACCTGGCTGACGTGCCCCTTCTCGTCGATCACCGGCGAGGCCATCAGCTCGAAGTACCGGTCGTTGTGCTGGCAGGTGAACTTGCGGCTGCGCGCCTGCGACAGCTCGCCGATGGGCATCGGCGTGCTGGCGCTGAAGATCGCCCTGGCCCGCACGCACAGCTGCTTGACCTGCTCAAAGACCTCCGACGGAAACGCCCGCATCCGCTTGTTCGACCACACGCACCGCCCGTCGGCGTCGACGATCATCACGCCCTCGCCGATGGTGTTGAGCACCATCGCCGCCTTGTCGCCGACGAGTTCACGTTCGAGGGGCAGGAAATCGCCGACGTCCGCCAGGATCGCGTGGTAGTCCGTCTTGCGCAGGGCGTCGATCGCCTGGTCCATGCGCTGGACGACGTCAACTTGGAAGAATTGGCCGAGCGTCTCGGTGGCGGCGCCGGGGCCGGCCACTTTGCCGCTGAGCACCAACAGGCGAGGCCTGTTCTGGTCCATGGATTTCGCCGATCCGTCCCGCCCCGGCAACAAAAGTTGAACCGGGAAAGTCTATCGGCCTCAGAAGGCTTCTGTCAACGCCGACGCACCGGCGCCGGCCTTCGCCCCGGAATTCTAACTATCGTCAAAATCCAGGGTAAGAACCCAACATTCCTCCCCGTTTCCGCCCCGATGCCCCTGACGTAAAAATCCGCACCCTGGAATCGTTCTCAAACTGTATGCAGCGATCATTCCTGACGACACAGGATAATTCCCGATATCACTCGTTTTTTTATCTCACCGTCAGGCCACCCTAGAACGACCGCGTAAGCACCCCTTGGGCTGTCTCCGCCATGAACCCCCGCACCGGCCCGGGAACCCTGCTCAGGCACCGTTTGGCCTGCTCCACGAGCCTCTGGGCCACTTCCTGGGCATACCCCAGCGACCCACTCTGGACCAGCCTGTTCCGCAGCTCCGCCAACTCCGTCGCCAACGGGTGACCCGCCTCCTGCGGGAACTCCTCGTGCTCAGCCATCAGCCGACCGATCCGCTGCAGCCGTCCGATAACCTGCTGCCTCGACCGACCCGCCTGCTCACTCCCGAGCAAATGGATCACCGGCAGTGTCAGCTTCCCCTTCTCCAGGTCGCGCCCGAGCGACTTGCCCACCACCCGCTCCTGCCCCACCAGATCCAACAAATCATCCACGATCTGGAACGCCAGCCCCAGGCACTGCCCGTAGTCATGCAGCGCCCGCGCCGTCTCTGCCGACGCCCCCCCCAGCTCCGCCCCCAGCAGGCAGCTCGTCCCGCACAGGCTCGCGGTCTTCCGACGGATAATCTCGAAGTAGGTCGGCTCGTCCAGCCCCCAGTTGTTGCGATTGGACAACTGCAGCAGTTCGCCCTCACAGACCGTGTTGGTCGTCCGTGCGATCTGCCGGCTCACCACCGGCCGGTCCAGGCTCGAGCACAGGTGGTACGCGTGGCTGATCAGATAATCCCCCAGGATCACCGCCGCCTCGTTCCCCCGCAGGTGATTGAGCGTGGCCCCCCCGCGCCGCACCTCCGCCTCATCCAGCACGTCGTCGTGCACCAGCGTCGCCAGGTGCACCACCTCCACCACGGCCGCCAGCACGTGATGTGTCGCCTCCGCCGGCCGCAGGTCCAGCTCGCCCCCCCCCGCCTCCTGCCGCGCCGCCAGCCCCGAGATCAGCACCAGCATCGGCCGCAGCATCTTCCCCCGGTACCTCTCGGCATGCGCCACCAGGTCATTGACCGCCGGCAGGTCGCTCAGCAGTTCCATGACCAGACGGTTCTGCACCTCCGCCAGGCCGCTCCGCAGCCAATCGGTCATCGCCGTCGTGACGTCGCAGGTCTGAGACATTCGGGCGTCCCGCAGGTTTCGATCAGTTACCGGGCATCCGGGGCCTGCCGCCGTCCCCGGCAATGAACGCCGGGGAGGACGATTGTAGAACCCCATCGCCCGACCCACAAAATCTTTGTTCATGCCTTCCTAACAGAACACCGGTTTCTCCATGACAAACCTTCGCGCGAATCCCCACGCGCCCGGCGCTTCCCCGGGACATCTGGATAACTGCCCGCACCATCAAAATTTAGTTGACAACCATCTCCACGGCGCGTAACGTCCCAAACAAATCGGCCCGATGATCAAGACGGAAGTGTCGTTCATCCTGACGGGCCAGGCGGTGAACTTCTGATGGGGGACGCTCCCCTCACCAACCACGATTCTCAGATCGGCCGCGTCCTGGTCGAACGGGGCCTCGTCACCCCGCAGGACATCCAGGCGGTCCGAGAAAAACAACGCAGGCTCCTGGCGGACAACCCCCAGGCCGACCCGCGGCAGGCCAGTCTGGCGGCCATCCTCGTCGCCGACGGTTACATCACGCGCCGCCAGCTCGAACGCGTCCTGACCGCCAAGTCCGACGAATCCGGCCGACACACCCTCCAGACCCAGCAGCAGATCCCCGGCTACCAGCTCCTGGGCAAGCTCGGCGCCGGCGCCATGGCCACCGTCTTCAAGGCCCGGCAGCTCAGCCTCGACCGCATCGTCGCCATCAAGATCCTGCCCAAGAAGTACACCAACAACCCCGAGTTCATCGAACGCTTCTACGGCGAGGGCAAGGCCGCCGCCAAGCTCAACCACGCCAACATCGTCGCCGCCCTGGACGTCGGCCAGGTCGGCGACACCCACTACTTCGTCATGGAGTACGTCGAGGGACGCACCCTCTTCGACGACATCACCGCCGGCAAGAAGTACGACGAACGCGAGGTCCTGGACATCATCATCCAGGTCACCCGCGCCCTGAATCACGCCCACAAGGCCGGCTTCATCCACCGCGACGTCAAGCCCAAGAACATCATGATCACCGACGACGGCGTCGTGAAGCTCGCCGACATGGGCCTCGCACGGGCCGTCTCCGATCGTGAGGCCGCCGAGGCCGAGCAGGGCAAGGCCTTCGGCACCCCCTACTACATCGCACCCGAGCAGATCCGCGGCGAGCTCGACGTCGACTACCGCGCCGACATCTACAGCCTCGGCGCCACCTTCTATCACCTGGTCACCGGCAAGGTCCCCTTCGACGGCCCCAACCCCTCGGCCGTCATGCACAAGCACCTCAAGGCCAAGCTCACCCCACCCGACCAGATCAACCCCAACATCTCCTCGGGCATCTGCGAGATCATCGAGGTCTGCATGGCCAAGGACCGCGACAAGCGGTACGCCTCGACCGACGAGCTGCTCGAAGACCTCGAGTCCGTCGCCCGCGGCGAGGCCCCCCTCCAGGCCCGCCGCATGTTCGACCTGGCCTCCCTGGCCTCCCTCGAGTCCACCCGCGACAAAAAAGACCCCGGCGAGACCGCCCGCCTGCTCCTGGCCAACCGCTCGATGATCCAGCTCCTGATCTGGACCGCCGCCGCCGGATGGGCCTTCTTCCTCGTCGCCGTGGTCATCCTGGCCATCAAGCTCGGCTGACCCCGCCCCACCGCGCCTATCATTGAATTGGCACCCCGAACATTCCCCCCCTGCGCGACCTTATGGCTTCGTCAACCGATCCCTTGGACACTCCATCGCCCCCGGACCGCGGACCCCGCCCCGGCACGGACAAACGTCTGAGCGACCGCCAGGCATTGATCATCCTGGCCTTCGCCTTCCTGATCGTCTTCCTGGGCTGGCGCACCCTCGGACGCGCCAAGGACCACGTCGCCTGGGCCCAGGACGTCCAGGCAGTCATGGACCAAGCCAGGGCAACCAACAAGCCCGTCCTGATGAACTTCACCGCCGACTGGTGCGCCGCCTGCCAGGAACTCAAGGCCCGCATCTTCTCCCGCCGCGACGTGGCTGAGCAGATCAGCCAACTGGCCCTGCCCCTGAAGGTCGATCTGACCACGCCCACCCCCGCCACCGACGACCTCTGCAGGCGGTATCAGATCCTCGCCACGCCCACCCTGCTCCTGCTGGCCCCCGACGGCCGCGAGATCAGCCGACGCGTCGGCGTCATCGACTCGGCCGACCTCATCGACTGGCTCGCGCAGTCCCGGGGATGACCGGCATGACCGATCGCCCATGCCTCCACCCGGGCTCGCGGGGGGCTTGACCGCCCCCGCGCACCGGTTGATACTTGGCATCCCTGGCCCGCCCCGCCGGACGGTCCATCCCCCCTGACGGCCTTGTTCCCCCATGCGCTCGGAGTGCCGCCGATGAAACGTCTTTCAGGTCAGCACCTGCTGCGGTCCCTCGCGTCGCTGGCCCTGGTCCTCTGCCTCGCCGCCTGCCAGAAGCCCGTCGATCCCTTCCGCACCGGCCTGGTCTACCCCCTCGACGCACGCCGACTGGGATACACCAAGGTCTGGCGCGTCGACCTCAACCTCCCCGGCAAGGCCCGGCTCCGCTCGGCCGAGCTGCTCGACGACCTGGTCCTGACCGTCGAGGTCCCGAGCAACCTCGTCACCGCCCTGCGGGCCCAGGACGGCAAGGTCCTCTGGACCCGACAGGTCGGCAACCGCGGCGAGGAGATCTTCACCCCCACCCGCCGGGGCGACCGCATCCTCGTCAACACCGAGACCCACCTGTTCGTCCTCGACGCCCTGTCCGGTCGGCCTCTCCAGAGCAACCCCCTGAGCTTCGTCGTCATCACCGCACCTGTCGTGCACGGCCAACTGGCCATCTTCGCCGCCGCCGAGGGACGCGTCTTCGCCCAGCGGATCGGCTCCGGACAGGTCGCCTGGTCCTACCAGATGCCCGCAGGCGTCCGCATGCGACCGGCCGTCCTGGGCGACAACGTCCTGGTCGCCGACATCACCGGCTACTACAAGATGCTTGACGCCAACGACGGCCGGCCCCTCTGGTCCGGCCGCAGCTTCGCCCCCAACTCCCAGCCCGTCCTGACCGAGTTCGGCCCGTTCATCGCCAGCCAGGACACCTTCCTCTACGCCCTGGACTCCGCCACCGGCAAGGACCGCTGGCAGTACGCCGCCACCACCCCCCTCCACCAAGCCCCGGCCCTGATCGGCTCGGTCCTCTACCAGTCCCTCGGCCCACGCGGCCTCGTCGCCCTCGACCCCGCCACCGGTAAGCTCCTCTGGCAGTCCAAGGACCCCGCCACACCCATCACCGAGGTCGGCGACGCCCTGGTCCTCTACGTCCGCCCCCGCCTCGAGCTCGTCGACGCCGCCACCGGCCGGCCGCGATCGGCCTGCCTCAGCCGCGAGATCGACAAGACCCTCGCCCTGCCCGACGGCTCCCTGATCCTGATCTCCAACAGCGGCGCCATCGAGTGTCTCCAGCCCCACGCCGCACCGACCGCACCAGCCACCCCGGCCGCACCGGCTGAACCAGCCGCCGAATAACCCCGACAGGAACCCCCTCCCTCACCGCCGAGCGTGCCCATGACCAGCGACCTCGTCCCCGTCCGCCGTGCCCTGATCTCCGTCAGCGACAAGACCGACCTCGTACCCTTCGCTCGCCGACTCGCCGGCCTGGGCGTCCAGATCATCTCCACCGGCGGCACCGCCAAGGCCATCGCCGACGCCGGCATCCCCGTCACCCCCATCGACCAGGTCACCGGCTTCCCCGAGATGATGGACGGCCGCGTCAAGACCCTCCACCCCAAGGTCCACGGCGGCATCCTCGCCCTCCGCGACGAGCCCTCCCACGTCCAGGCCATGAAGGACCACGGCATCGACCCGATCGACCTGGTCTGCGTCAACCTCTACCCCTTCGAGAAGACCGTCGCCAAGCCCGACGTCACCACCGAGCAGGCCATCGAGCACATCGACATCGGCGGCCCCTCCATGGTCCGCAGCGCTGCCAAGAACCACGCCTTCGTCGCCATCGTCACCGACCCCAGCCAGTACGACCGCGTCAGCGCCGAGCTCCAGGAGAACAAGGGCGCCACCACCCTCGCCCTCCGACGCTCACTCGCCGCCGCCGCCTTCGCCCACACCTCCGCCTACGACGCCGCCATCGTCTCCTGGATGAGCCGCTGCGACTCCTATCACCCCCAGACCGAGCTCTTCCCCGACCCCCTCGTCTGGCAGATGCGCAAGCTCACCGAGCTCCGCTACGGCGAGAACCCCCACCAGCTCGCCGCCGTCTACGCCGAGCCCGGCGTCACCGAGCCTAATGTCGTCTCCGCCAAGCAGCTCCACGGCAAGGAACTGAGCTTCAATAACCTCAACGACGCCGCCGCGGCCCTGGAGCTCATCAAGGAGTTCGACCAGCCCGCCGCCGCCGTCATCAAGCACACCAACCCCTGCGGCTGCGGCCTGGCGGACAACCTCGCCACCGCCTTCGAACGCGCCTACTCCGGCGACCCCCTGGCCGCCTTCGGCGGCATCGTCG
The DNA here is from genome assembly GCA_020851395.1 of Phycisphaeraceae bacterium. Lineage (GTDB taxonomy): Bacteria > Planctomycetota > Phycisphaerae > Phycisphaerales > Phycisphaeraceae > JADZCW01. The sequence continues at coordinate 857 of JADZCW010000025.1, read as the reverse complement.
CCCTAAGCCGCACCGTCGACACCCCCACCGCCGAGGCCATCACCTCCGGACAGAAGTTCCTCGAGGTCATCCTCGCCCCCGACTACGAGCCCGCCGCCCTGCACCTGCTCCGCCAGCGATGGCAGAACGTCCGCCTGCTCGCCGTCGGCAAGCTCACCTCCCCCCGACAGCGCGACCCCCGCGTCCTCGACGTCAAACGCATCGTCGGCGGCCTGCTCGTCCAGCAGCGCGACATGCTCGACATGCAGGGCGCCCACTGGCAGCAGGTCGCCGGCCCCAAGCCCACCGACGCCGTCGTGGCCGACCTCCGACTCGCCTGGTGCGCGGTCAAACATCTCAAGTCCAACGCCATCTGCCTCGTCCGCAACCAGACCCTCGTCGGCGCCGGCGCCGGACAGATGGACCGCGTCGAGTCCGCCAAGATCGCCGTGGCCAAAGCAGGCAAGGGTAATGACAGCCGCGCTCAGGGCGCTTCCGCCGCCTCCGACGCCTTCTTCCCCTTCCGCGACGGCCCCGACGTCCTGATCGACGCCGGCGTCACCGCCATCATCCAGCCCGGCGGCTCGAAGCGTGACGACGAAACCATCCAGGCCTGCAAGGACGCCGACGTCACCCTGATCTTCACCGGCCAGCGCCACTTCCGGCATTAATCCCCGCTCGACATTCCTACATCGCTCCATACGCCCGGCCGCACCCGTGACCGGGTTTTTCATCTCCCCCTGCCTACAATCCCAAAATCCGCTCTCCCCTCTCACGGAGCAACCTCATGTCCACCGGCCTGCGCAGCGTCGTCGACTCCGGCACCAAGCTCTGGCTCGACTCGATCGACCCCGACCTGGTCCAGACGAATCTCGCCC
>JADZCW010000024.1 GCA_020851395.1 Phycisphaeraceae bacterium | reverse complement strand
TACGCCACGCTCATGGTGCCTCACCCACAAGCCATCGTCGCCTCCGCCACGGCCGTCACACCGTAACGCTCCTGTAGGGCACGCATCCTGCGTGCCGCGATCCGACAACTACCTCGCCGGTGCGTCCTGCACCTGGAAACTTCCGGGGGGACGTTTGAGTCGGTACACGTCAATGCCGAACGTCGTGCCCGGCATGAGCGGCGGATCGCCGTAGCGGGCGACGCGCTCGTAACTCTCGTTGATCCACAGCCCGAGTTTCTGGGCGTAATCCCGGCCGAAATAGGGCAGGCCGTACTCGGCCGTGGGCTTGTGCGTGATCAACAGGTAGTCCGGCGGCGTCTCGTGCAACGCCATGATCATGTCGTCCTCACCGAAGAGGATGACCTCCGGCGGCATGAAGCTGATGTAGGGCGTGGGGTTGATCCGCCGGGCGAGGTAGTTGAGCATCACGCCCTCGGGCATGACGGCGACCGTCTGGTCGACCGTGACGTGCTTGGTCAGCTCGTCCAGCAGCGGTTTGATCACCTCGCCGCGTGCGTCGGCGTAGATCAGGTCGCGCCCCTCGCCCAGGGCCACGTTCTTGCGCTTGAGGTAGGCGTGAGTCTGCGTCAGGTGCATCCCGATGAAGACGACCACCAGGGCGATCGCCGCCCCGCGCATCACCGCCCCGGCCTGGCTTCGGGCCTCGAACCAGCGAGGCAGGCCGCTGGTGAGCATCGCCGCCAGCACCGCCGTGCCCGGCATCGCCAGGGCGAAGCCGTAGTGGTACACCCTGGCGTTGAGGATCATTTTGCCTAGCATCGCCAGGGAGAACACGCAGAGGCTGATCCTCAGGGCCGTGGCGTCGTCGTCGGTCTCGGCCTCAACATCTCGCACGTTCTCACCGCGCAGCCCGCGGGCCACGGCGATGACGAGAGCGGCCGCCAGCAGCGCCATCGGCAACGGCCGCATCACGGTCAGCCATTCCACGTCGTCACGGACGAACAGCAGCCCCGCCAGCACGTACCAGAACGCCAGGCAGCCCAGCAGCAGGTTCAGCCGTTTGCCGCACGTGATCGACCACGCCGCCATCGCCGCCCCGGCGAACCCCAGGGTCCACCACGAGCCTATGGCGCCCAGCGCCCGCAGGCTCTTGGCGGTGTCGAGGGTGCCCATGCCCTGTCTGTAGAAGGGCAGCTGTTGCAGGTCCGGGTTCAGCACGCTCGTCCATGCCCCGAGCACGGCGTGCCACGCGTCGCCGGACGTCATGGCTCTGGCCAGCAGGCTCCATGCCGCGACGATGACCAAGCCCGCCGTCGCGGCCATCAGCGCGGTGACCGTCCCCGCCGTTGCCCACCCCTCCCGGCGCGTCAGGCCCGCGCTCAGCAGCATGGCGAAAAGCCCCACCACCAACGCCGCCACGGGCTCGGGCTTGGTCAGGAAGCACAACCCTGCCGCGATGCCCGCCAGGCCGCCCCACGCCAGCGAGGGTTTCTCGATCGCCCGCCACGCCATCGCCATCGCCGCCAACGCCAGCGCCAGGCCGTGCGTCAGCTCGTGCGAGTAGGGTGAGATGAAGTTGTAGTTCCCGACCGCCACGAGCTGGCCGAAGCCGAACACCGTCAAGAGCAGCAGGCAGCCGACGATCGCGCCGACCCAGCCCCAGGCGCGATCGAGTAGCCAGTACAGCACTGCCGTCACGCCCGCGAGGATGAGCATGTTCGCCCCCGCCAGCGTCATGATCCCCGTGCCGAACACCCAAAAGAGGAGCCCATTGAAATACGCTGAGAGGGGGCCGTTAAACCACGCGACGTCGACGTAGAGCGTCTGGCCCTGCGAGATCCGCCAGGCTGTGTAGACCTCGCGGCCGAAGTCGACCAGCACGTCGGGCCAGGTCCGCCACGTCCAGGCGGCCATCACGGCGAACACCGCCCCCAGCACCACGACCGCTGCGACGCCCGGCCTGAGGCTCTTGATCTTGCTGACCATGCCCGGCAGGATACCCGCCCCGGCGAAAAGGGAGAACTGCCGCCGGCGGCTGATATGCCCCTTCGGCCGTCGTTATTGACGGGGGTCGAGGATGACCTTGCCGCATTGGCCGGTCATCTGGAGCTCCCAGGCGTCGCGCACCTGCGACATGGGGAAGCGGTGCGTGATGAACTTGTCCAGCAGGGCCCGTGACCGGCGGATCGTCTGCATCATCGCCGGGGTGTCGCGGAAGTGATTCCAATGCCAGACGCCGTGCACGGTCAGTCCCTTGCCCACCAGCTCGCGGGCGAGCATGGGGCCGCCCCAGCCGACCGAGGCCACCTGACCCATCGGCCGGGCCGCCTGGACGAGGAATCCAGCCGCGGTCTCGGCGCTGCTGGTCTCGACGGACTTGTCCACGCCGCGCCCGCCGGTGAGGTCCTGGATGATCTTGAGCTTGTCCGGGTCGGCCGGGTCGATGACCCGCTCGACGCCCAGTGACCGTCCCAACTCCGCGCGGTAGGGATGGCCCTCGAGCGCAATGACCCGCGCCCCGCGCAACACCGCGTTGATCACCCCGCCCAGGCCCACCGCGCCTAAACCTGAGATCAGCACCGTGTCCGTCGCGGTCACGTTCATCCGCTGCATCGCGTTGAACGTCGGGCCCAGGCCGCAGCAGGCCATGCTCGCGTGCTCAATCGAGATGTCCTCCGGGACCGGCACGAGCAGCCAGTCCTGCTTGGAGCAGAACTGCGCGTAGGTGGCGATGCCCACCGTCGGCCCCACGGACCCTCGCGGGCTGAGCCCCTGGCGGCAGTGGATGTGCTCGCCGGACAGGCACAGCTCGCACCTGCCGCAGCCGAAGTGCGGCATGACCACCACACGGTCACCGACCTTCACCTTGCCCGGCCGGGCCACCTCCGCCACGCGGCCGGCCGCCTCGTGACCGAGCCAGTCCGTGTGCTCGCCCTTGCGGTAGAGCTGCACCTCCGTGCACATCGGCGCCGCCTCGATCTCCACGACGACCCACTCGTCCTTGGCGATCGGCTGGGGCTTGTCGGCCAGTTCACACTGCTGCGCCCCCGTGATGACCACTGCCTTCATGTCTGGGCTCCACTTATAGACAGGCGCGGACGCTGTCTCCCCCATAGCTCACCGCCCATCGCGGCCCACCAGCATACGATGCCCGCGACGCGGACGCGATCGAGTCGCGGGGTCGAGTATCATCGGTGACGTCTAGCGCCCTCACGCGTCCGCTCGGGAGAAAAAGCATGGCGATTCGTCCGATCCACGAGATGCGACCCCGCGAGATCCTCGCCGCCCGCGACGCCAGCGGTTGTGCGTTCGTGCCGGTCTCGCCGGTCTACGAGTGGCACAGCTACCACCTGCCGATGGGCACGGACGCGGTGATCGCCGAGGAAGTCAGCCGGCTGCTGGCTGAGAGGATTGATGGTGTGTACTTTCCCACGCTCTCGCTCGCCCTGGATCAGTTCCGCACCACCGACCAGCTCAAGCATTGGGGCCTGCCCCACGACGCCAAGGTCTTCGGCATGAACTTTCCCGCGCTGCCGCTGGTCAGCGAATACACCGAGCGTGACGACCTGATCCGGGTCTTGTCGAACCGTCTGGCGGCCATCCGGGGAAGCGGCTTTAGGCACACCTTCGTCATCAACATCCACGCCGACCCCGGTCAGATGCAGACACTCCGCGAGTTCTGCGAGCAGGCGAACGGCCCCGACCACGGCGTGCACTTCATCTATCCCCTGTCCTTCAAGACGATCCGCAACCCGGACCTGCTCTGGATCGGCGGGCATGCCGGGCTTTACGAGACAATGGTCGTTCTCGCTTTCCGCCCCGAGTTGGTGGATCTGGACGAACTGCCTGAGGGCGAGCTGTCCGTGGCCGAGTACGGCATCCACCACGGCACGCCGATGATCGAGCCCAGGTACAACCCCCGCCGCGCCGTGCAGTCGGTGGCGGATGACCTGCGCAAGGATATCCTTGATCACGTCGAGAGCTTCGTGCGCGAGAAGGCCGGGCTGTGAGCCGGGCTCGCGACGCCATCGCGCTCGGGACGCCGCGTTCACACGAAGAATCGAGGACGCCATGATGCGAGGTCGATCGTCACTCGTGATCTTCCTGGGACTGGGCGCCGCCTGCGTGGGGATGAGTCTCTACTACTACCGCCGGTTTTCCGATACCGTCGCGTCGCACTTCGGCGCCAACGGCCTGCCCGACGGCTGGATGAGCAAGCCCGCCTTCTTTGCCCTCTATCTCGTCATCGTCGGCCTGTGCACGGCGATATTTCTCGGCATCCATTTCGGCCTGCCGCGCCTGCCGGTGAGCATGATCAACCTGCCCAACAAGGACTACTGGCTCGCGCCCGAGCGCAGGCAGCAGGCTTTCGACTTCCTGCGCTACTACTTCCTCTGGTTCGCCTCGGCGACAATGGCGCTGCTCGTGGACATGCTGTACCAGACCGCCCAGGTCAACCTCGGTCACACCCACACGCTGCCGCACGCCTGGCTGAGCATGGGGATGTTCCTCTGCTTCAGCGTCATTTGGATCATCGGGCTGGTGATCAGGTTCAGAAAGCCGGCCGGCGCCTAGGGAGCCTCGTGCAGTCACTTCCGGATGGTGTCATGAGGTGGGCTGACGTCCGAGCATGTGCCGCAGTGCCCCTTCGAGTCCGGGATAAGCAAAGTGCATCCCGGTCGCGATCAGCCGCGACGGCTCGACGCGCTGGCTGGCCAACAACGTCTCCTGAGCCATTTCGCCCATCGCCAGTCGGAGCATCCCCTCCGGCGCCGGCAGCAGCGTCGGCCGACGCAGCACGCGCCCGAGCGTCTTGACGAACTGCTGGCTCGTCACCGCCTGCGGGGCCACGAGGTTGACCGGCCCAATCAACCCCGGCTGGATCATCGCCTCGTGCATCGCGTACACAGCGTCATCGAGGCTGATCCAGCTCCAGTACTGCTCGCCCGACCCGACCACGCCGCCCATCCCCGCACGGAAGGCAGGCAGCATCTTGGCCAACGCTCCGCCACCCGGCCAGAGGACGACGCCCAGCCGCAGGTTCACCACTCGCGCCCCCGCATCGGCCGCGGGGAGCGTCGCGTCCTCCCACCCCCGGCAGACGTCAGCCAGGAATCCCTCACCGCCGACGGAGTCCTCCGTCAGCACCTCATTGCCCCGCGAGCCGTAGAACCCTACCGCCGAGGCGCACAAGACTGTCACGGGTGAGCCCGATTCCCGGCGCAGCCTGGCCAGCGTCGCACAGAGTTTTCGCGTGGCGCCGACGCGGCTGGACTCGATGGCCACGCGACGCCTGGCGGACCATCGCCCGCCCGCAAGGTTCTCCCCCGCCAAGTGCACGACGATGTCGGGCCTGCTCTCCCGTTCGAGCGTCACCTCTCCCGTGATCGGATCCCAGCACACCTCGCCTGATTGATGACGTGACACCGCCGAGACCGTGTGCCCCGCCGTGGTCAGGAACGTCGTCAGACGCGAGCCGACCAGCCCCGACGCCCCGGTGATCCAGACGTGCATGCGCGGCCGGCCCTCGCCCCGTTTCTGCGCCGCGAGATCCGACACGGTCACGCGATGACGATAGTGAAACAGCCGCTCGAGCTGCCGTGTCACGGCGCCTGCCAGCAGTGATCCCGCAGCGCCGAACGGCAGCGCGAACTCAACGTGGTCGATCAATTCCGTCTGTCGCTCCGAGCGCCGCTCGAAACGATGCGTGTGCTCCCAGACCGCGAACGGCCCCTGCACCTGCACGTCCACGAAGCCCCGTCCCGGCTCGACGTCGCGGTGTTCGGCAATCCACACCCGGCGGATCGGCCCGGTGGGCACGCTCAGCTCAACACGTGATCCGTTCTCGACCCGTCCACCGGCCAGCACCCTCACCCGCTGCCACGGCGGCGCCAGCCGCTCGAATGCTCCGGGGGCGACATGCCAGCGGTACACCGCCTCCACCGGCGCGTCGATGAGCGTTCGTTTCTCGAACGTCTGGCGTCTCATGAACCATTCCCCCGCGTGGGCACGTCCCGTGATGCCCCCCTTATCTTAGCGCTTCTTCTCCGCCGGCCGCACCCCCTCGAGCTCACGCCAGAACGCCTGCTCAGCCTCCCGGAACCGGCCGTAGAGCTTGTCCAGGTAGGCGTTCATCTGCTCGATGCGGGCGCGGTCCTCGGGCGTGTCGGCCGTGACTTCCTTGAGGCTGGCGATCGAGCCCTCGAGCGTGCTGGCGGCCAGGGCGAAGGAGCGAGCCGCGTCGTAGAGGTTGTCGGTCTCGAGTTCCTTTTTGGATGGGCTGTAGAGCAGACGCCAGGGTGACCGGCGGACCTCGATGGCCGCGAGCTTGAGCTGGTCGCCGGTGAGCTGGAGGTTGGCCATGACGCGCTCCATCCGCGGCCGGCTCGACTCGGCGAGCGTCCGCATCTCCGCCACCACCGTCTGCGCGTCGTCCACCGCCTGGCGGAGGACGGCGTCCTTGTCCGTCAGCAACTGATCCACGCGACCAGTCAGGCTCGCGGTCGAGGCGGTGATCTTGTCGATCCGCTCGAACCACGGCGTGCTGTGGTCCTGGATCTGACCGACCAGATCGTTGACTCTCGCCAGGCTCGACTTGAGCTCCGACACGCCCTCGCGCGCGTCGGCTGAGAGCGGCTCAGCCTCGCCGAGGATCTTGCGGGCCGACGCCGTGAGCGTGGGCAGATCGTCGCGCAGCGTCTGGGTGATTTCGCGAAGGTTCGCGATGATCTCCTGGATTTCACGGCGTTGCTCGTCCTGAATGCCCGCGTCACGCATCAGGTTGTCCGTCAATGGCGAGCCGGCTATCGCTCCGAGGATCGGGACCTGCTCCTTGTACGGCTCGCCTTCGCCGACGCTGGTGATGTTGAGCTTGGTCCCCGAGCCGAGCGTCGGCACGACCAGCTCCACACGCGCGTTCTGATGGATGCGGTAACGGCGGGGGATCTGGACGCTGACGATCTTGCCTACGACCCGGTCCTCATCGCCGCCCTCGGCCGACGCCTCAAAGTCATCCTCGATCACCGTCACCTCGCCGATGGGCGTGTCGCCCAGGCTCACCACTGCCCCCTCTTTTAGGCCGCGCAGCCCGTCGCGGAGCTTGTAGCTGACGCGCAGGGTCCGCGTCCGCTGGAAAAATGACCCGATGTCCGACAGGGCGAAGATCACCGCCATCGCCAGCGCCACCCCGCCGAGCACGAAGAGCCCCGCCCGAAGATTGTCGCGACTGTGCAGCATCGATTCGTTCTCCAATCAGATCAGATTTCACCACGGAGGTCACGGAGTCGATCCCAAACAATGATTCAATTGAATTGAACTCTGTCTTTCCTCTCCTTGTCCTCCGTGATCTCCGAGGTGAACTGTCTATTGTTTAGGTCCACGCGAGGCCTGCACCGCCGGCCGCGGCGCGATCAGCGCCGGGGCGATGCCCAGCAGGTCATCGACGTACCCCGTGGTCTGTTTGCGGCGCGTGATCGGCCCGTCGGCGTCGCCGCGGAGGAACTGGCGGATCAGCTCCTGCTTCTCGTCGCCCAGCGGGCCCTGCGTGCGGCGAAGCTCGTCGAACCACGCCCGGTCGTCGACGCGCAGCACGCGCCCCTTATCGAGCATGGCCATGCGATCGGCGATGGCGAAGGCCGAGTCCATCTCGTGCGTGACGACCACGCTGGCCACCCCGAGCGAGCGGGAGAGCTTGATGATCAGTTGGTCGATCTCGGCGCTGGTCACCGGGTCCAGGCCGGCCGAGGGCTCGTCGTAGAAGAGGATCCGCGGGTCGAGCGCCAAAGCCCTGGCCAGGCCGGCCCGTTTCTTCATGCCGCCGGAGATCTGGGCCGGGTACTTGTCCGCGTGCTCGCGCAGGCCCACGAGCTCAAGCTTGATCTTGACCATGATGTCGATGGTCTGGCGCGGCAGGGGGGTGTGCTCCTCCAGGGGGAGGGCGACGTTCTGCCGCAGGGTCATCGAGTTAAAGAGCGCCCCGGACTGGAAGAGGATGCCGAATCGCCTGCGGACGGCGTTGAGCTGATCCTCGCCCAGCGAGGTGATGTCCTGGCCGAAGAGCTCGACGCTGCCGCGATCAGGGTGCAGCGAGCCGATCATGACGCGCAGGAGCGTGCTCTTTCCGCAACCGGAGCCGCCCATAATGACCATGGTCTGGCCGGGCATGACCTCGAGGTTGACGCCGTCGAGGACGGTCCGACCATCAAAGGTCTTGACCACGTCGCGTACGGTGATGACAGGTGAGCCGTTGGCGGATGAAGGGGCCGTCACAAGCTGCGCGTCCTTGGGGTTGCCTAGTCCGAATGGGCCGTGAACCGTGCCCGAGTCCCCCGGCCGTCCGGGGCAAAAGGCCCGCCGTCGACCACGGCCGTCCTATCTTTCATCGGTTCCGCGACGCCTTGGTGAAAAATCTTCCAAATCGTCCCACCCTGCCTCCCTCGCTCGCAGTCCACACTGCGCAAGCCCCGCCTGTTCGGCCCAAGACGTCTAATTATCTACAAGTGTGGTCTATGCCCCTTAGACGACGGGGGCGCCACGGGCCTGTAGACGGCTTGGCCAACAAAAAAAGGCCCGGCAAGGCCGAAGCCAAGCCGAGCCCTTCCGGGGGCAATGTTGAAGGCCGGGGCGAGCTGTCTCACCCGCAGCGAAGACCATGCTAGCAACATGGCCGGCAATGACAAGCGTCAATTGGGGTTTACCCGAATAATCCAGAAAAAAAGTAAATCAAATTTAGACTGTTGCGTCTTGTTGATCATAATGACACTCAACAATCTATATTATATATAGTTATATACTAAATATGCGTCAGGATAGAGCTGCCATTTACGTCGACAGATTGTGGAAAACACGTACTGACGTCGCCACTGTTACGACGAACAGTGACCGCTCAGACTCTTTTTTTCATCCTCTGCTTTTCGCCATGTAGCGTCTGAACGTGTGTCTCTGCTCGACCACCCCAACGACTAGCCATTCTTGCAGAACTTCCATTCCTCTTCCATGCGGGTCAGGGGCCGAGTCGCACGAGGGCGAGCGAGAAGGATTCGTCATGTCGCGGCAGGGACGGGATGAATTTCTTTTTAGGAGCGGCGCCGGCAGACCTCGGCGCGGCGCACAAGGCTGAAAGCCGAAGTCATCGGCCCGCACGAGCCAATGCGTCAAGGTAACGGCCCACCGTGACGCTTAGTCCCTCGACCAGCGCCTCGGCCGTCAGTTCGTGGCCGATCGACACTTCGAGCACCTCGGCCCCGCCGTCGAGCAGCGATCGGCAGAACAGAGTGAGGTTCTTCTGGTTCAGGTCGTGGCCAGCGTTGACGCCCAGGCCCAGCTCTGTCGCGCGCCGCGCCGCCGCGACATATTTCGGCAGCTCATCTTCCGCCCGTCCGCGACGAAAGGCTGCCGCGTACGCCTCGGTGTAGAGCTCCACCCGGTCCGCCCCGGTGGCGGGCACGGCCTCGATGGCGCGAACGTCCGGGTCCATGAACAGGCTCACGCGCACGCCCCAGTCGCGCAGCTTCCGCACGATGGGGATCAATCTCTCTCGCTCGCGTGCAACGTCCCATCCGTGGTCGCTCGTCCGCTGGCCGGGCGTGTCGGGCACCAGCGTCGCCTGGTCCGGCCGGACCGCCTCGACGAGCTGCATGTACGGGCCCTCGAACGGGTTGCCCTCGATGTTAAACTCCCGATCGGGGTATGCCTCAAGGAGCTTGGACAGGTCATGAACATCCCCCGGCCGGATGTGCCTCTGGTCCGGGCGAGGATGCACCGTGATCCCGTGGGCCCCCGCTTCGAGGCAGATCCTCGCCATGGCCACCACGTCCGGCACGCCGTAGTCCCGCGTGTTCCGCAGCAGGGCGATCTTGTTGACGTTTACCGAGAGCTTCGTGGGCATCGCTGAATTGTAGCGGGAGTTTGAACCGCCAAGACACCAAGGACGCCAAGAGAACCACAGACAAGTTCACCACGGAGAGCACGGAGGACACGGAGAGGACAGACAGAGTTCAATTCCAATGAATCATTGTTTTGGATCGGCTCCGTGATCTCTGTGCCCTCCGTGGTAAAACTCTTCTGTCTTCTCTTCTTGGTGTCCTCGGTGTCTTGGTGGTTGATCCGTCTTACCCCTCGTCGCTCTGGCGGAGGGTGGCCAGGACGGAGAAGTCCTCGAGCGTCGTGGTGTCGCCGCGGACCTGGCCGCTGTTGGCCAATTCGCGCAGGAGCCGGCGCATGATCTTGCCCGAGCGCGTCTTGGGCAGGGCGTCGGTGAAGCGGATCTGGTCGGGCTTGGCGATGGCGCCGATCTCCTTGGCCACGTGGTTGATCAACTCGACCTTGAGTTGGTCTGTGGGCTTCTGCCCGGCGCGGAGAGTGACGAAGGCGGCGATGCCCGTCCCCTTGATCTCGTGGGGCATGCCCACCACGGCCGACTCGGCCACGGCCGGGTGGCTGACCAGGGCGGACTCGACCTCGGCCGTGCCCAGACGGTGGCCCGAGACGTTGATCACGTCATCGACGCGGCCCATGACCCAGAAATTGCCGTCCGGGTCGCGTCGCGCGCCGTCGCCGGCGAAGTAGCAGCCGGGGATCTCCGACCAGTAGGTCTTGACGTAGCGCTCGCGGTCGCCCCAGATGCCGCGGAGCATCGACGGCCAGGGCTTGCGGATGGCCAGGAAGCCGCCGGCGTTGGGGGGCATCTCCTCGCCCTGCTTGTTGACGATCGCCGCGTCGACGCCGAAGAAGGGCTGCGTGCACGAGCCGGGCGTGGTGGTGGTGGCCCCGGGGAGGGGCGTGATCATGTGCCCGCCGGTCTCGGTCTGCCACCAGGTGTCGACGATCGGGCATTTCTGCGCGCCGATGTTCAGGTGGTACCACATCCAGGCCTCGGGGTTGATCGGCTCGCCCACCGTGCCGAGCACCCTCAGGCTCGAGAGGTCATGCTTGCGCGGATGTTCGTCGCCCCACTTCATAAAGGCGCGGATGGCCGTGGGGGCGGTGTAGAACTTGGTGACCTTGTGCCGTTCGATGATGTCCCAGAAGCGGTCCGGCCCGGGCGTGTTGGGCGCGCCCTCGTACATGAACGTCGGCACGCGGTTGGGCAGGATGCCGTAGATGATGTAGGAATGGCCCGTGACCCAGCCGACGTCGGCCGTGCACCAGAAAAGCTCCTTGGGATCGTCCTCGTGCAGATCGAAGACGTAGCGCGAGGTGAGGTACGTCTGGACCATGTACCCGCCGGTGGTGTGCATGATGCCCTTGGGCTTGCCGGTGGTGCCCGAGGTGTAGAGGATGAACAGCAGGTCCTCGCTGTCCATCGGCTCGCAGGGGCACGAGTCGCTGGCCTGCTTCATGAGGTCCTGCCACCCATGGTCCCTTCCGGGGGTCATCTTCACGGGTACGCTGCATCGCTGGTAGACGATGACAGTCTTGACCAGTTTCGTCAGCGACAGGGCCTCGTCGACGGTGTCCTTGAGCGGCACGGGTTTGCCACGGCGCCAGCCGGCGTCGGCGGTGATCAGGATGGAGCTCTGCGCGTCCTCGACACGGTCCTTGATGGCGTTGGCGCTGAAGCCGCCGAAGATCACCGAGTGCGGCGCGCCGATGCGGGCGCAGGCCAGCACGGCGATGGCCAGCTCGGGCACCATGGGCATGTAGATCGTGACGCGGTCGCCCTTCTTGACCCCCTTGGCCTTGAGCACGTTGGCGAACCGGCTGGTCTCGCGCTGAAGGTCCTTGTAGGTGAGCTTGCGGACCTCGGGGCCCTTGCCCTCGGCGATTGGCTCGCCCTCCCAGACGATGGCCGTCTTGTCGCCCAGGCCGTCCTGGACCTGGCGGTCAACGCAGTTGAAGCAGAGGTTGGTCTTGCCGCCGACGAACCACTGGGCGTCGGGCAGGTTCCATTCGAGCACCCGGTCCCACTTCTTGAACCAGTGCAGGCTCGCGGCGTGCTCGCCCCAGAACTTCTCGGGGTTGTCGATCGACTGGCGGTACATGGCCTGGTACTGCTCGAACGACTTGACGTGGGCCTTGGCGGCGAACTCGGCCGGCGGGGCGAAGTGGCGCTGCTCCTGCAGGATCGACTGCAAGGCGTCGGATGCCGAGGTCGAGTCGGTGGAAGCTCCGGGTGAAAAACGGATGGTCATGGAACCGCTCCTGTCGCGTGATGTTGATGCAGGCAAGATACCAGTCCGCCGAGGCCTCAACGCACCCACCAGCCCCACTTGGACAGACGAGCCTCGATGGCGGCTAGAACAGCCGTGCAAAGACAGATCTTAACTTAGGTTCGAAGCGGCCAAGGGGCAAGAACGCATGGACGAATATCAATCTAAACCCTGTTTGGGGTTGTGTTTGAAGTTCGATACGCTTTCCGATACATCAAGGGACTTACCCCCATAGTCTTTAGTTTCCTCGCGGTTTTGCGTGCGTTTTCCCTCTGCTGCGCGCTCGACTTCAGGAGCGGACTGTGCTCGCTAACCTGCCTCAGATGGCTCCATCAAAGTTGACAGTCACGAATGATTCACTAAACTGGCCAGTAATTGAGAATGAGTCTCAGTCGTATTGGTTTGGTACGCTCTACCTTACTTCATGGAGAACACCATGCATCGTTTGAGTTCAACGGCGAAGTTCGTGGTCAGTCTGTGGGTGGCGGTTGTCTGGCAGGCGGGTATCGCGGCGCCGGCTCATGCGGCCGTGATCCAGCCGATCGAGGTCGACAGCAAGGATGTCTTTGTCTACCAGTTCCTCGGAGGCTTCAACTTCGAGACGATGGGCGTGGGCTTCCAGTCCATCCTGGCCGCGGGCGTCACCGGTGCCGGGCATGACGTGCAGACCTTCATCGACTTTGACCTCTCGAGTCTCGCGATCACTGCCTCGGACGTCGTCTCGGCCCGGCTGAGCCTCTACGTCGTCGACGGCAGTTCGGTCGGCTTCCCCTTCGGCAATCCCTCGCCCGCCGGCGTGGTTGATGCCGAGATCTATGCCGTCACCAGCCCCTGGGACGAATCGACCCTGACCTGGGGAACCCGCCCGACCGTCGGCGCCGGCGCCGTTAACACCACGGCCGTCAGCGGCTTCAACCAGTGGGTCGACTTCGACGTCACCAGCCTGGTCCAGGACTGGCTCAGCGGCGCCCAGGCCCAGTATGGCCTGCTGATCACCGCAGCCGCCCCGGTGCTCGACCCCGATTCGGGCGACGCCATCGCGCTGGTTTTTGAGTCCTCCTCGAATCAGCATCGCCCGCTGCTGGAACTGACGCTTGTGCCCGAGCCAGCCACGCTGACTCTGCTGGCCCTGGCCGGCCTGGCGGTGACTCGCCGTCGGCGCAACGGCTAAGAGCGCGGGCCGTGGCGGGGGTTGTAAATGGGGTGCTGTGATCCGGGTCGCCGTGATCCGGGAGCAGGGACGAGCCACGACGTCGAGCGGATGATGAAGCCAGAAGTTGACATCCTCTGCCCAGGGCACGCGGCGCCGGCTCGCCGGCCCTCCCGCCGCGGGTTCAGCCTCATCGAGCTGCTGGTGGTCATCGGCGTGGTGAGCCTGCTGATCGGCCTGCTCCTGCCCGCCGTGGCGCGCGGGCGGGACCAGGCGCGCACCACCAACTGCATGAGCAACCTCCGGCAGGTCGGCCTGGTCCTGACGGCCTATGTCAGCGACCACGACCAACGCCTGCCGCTGGTCGAGGAACCGCTCTGGCGTCGGGGCCAAACACCCAACTGGGACGCCGACCCGACCGACAAGCTCGCCAGCCCCAACAGCTTTCTGAACGTCATGGCCCCTTACCTCGATGGCGGCGAGGTCATGGTCTGTCCCTCGGCCCTTCTGGGCTACCCCCGATCGCACTTTGCGATGACCTACCGTCTGGCCTCGGCCAACAACCGCAACGGCGTCACCCAGACGATCGACAAGCTCTTTGCCGCCAACGGCCAGGTGCATTACGACTACAGCCTCAAGTACCTCAACGGTCGTCGTTACGAGCTGATGCACGTCGACGGCTCCGTGCTGCCGCCCAAACTTGCCGAGGGGGCCGGGCCCTACTACCTCGCCCGCGACTTCATCGACCGCGACGACCAGGGCAACTTCGTCAAGCCCCACCGTGACAACTTCAACCAGCTCTTCCTCGACATGCACGTCGAGAGCCTAAGCCAGAGTGACTCGCTGACGTACCCCTGACGCCAAGCCGAAGAAATGAGTTGACCATGTGCCGTTCAAAGTGGATCAAGCGCCTCGGTGTCTGGGGGTTCCTGTTCTTCCTGCTCAAGGGATTGGCCTGGCTGGTCGTGCCGGTCCTGATCGCCAAGGGATTCCTCGGCGCCAATTCCTGACCTTCACCACGCAGCTCACCCCGAAGGAGTAAGTCATGACCCAGACAATCACCGCGTCCCGCCTGTCCGACGAGCAGCGCCGGCAGATCCGCCAGGCGTACGACGCCAACCGCAACCAGATGACCATCGTGCTCGCCCGCCAGCTCGGCGTGCCCGAGGCCGACGTGCTCGAGGCCATGACGCCCGACCTGGCCGTCGAGCTCGACGCGACGCGCTGGGAGGAGCTGCTGCGCTCCTTCGAGTCGATCGGCAACGTCCACGTCGTGGCCTCGAACGCCTCGACCACGCTCGAGGCCTTCGGGCAGTTCGGCAACTTCAGCACCTGGGGCGACTACTTCAACGTCCAGACCAAAAGCCTGGACATGCACATCCGCGGCAAGACCCTGACGCGCGTCTTCGCCGTCGAGAAGCCCAGCCACATGGACGGCGTCTCGACCCTGAGCTTCCAGTTCTTCAACGGCCAGGGCGAGGCGGCCTTCAAGGTCTTCCTGACCTTCGGCGGCAAGCCCGTCGAGCCCGAGAAGCGGGCCGCGTTCGACAAGCTCCGCGAGCAGTTCGCCCGGTAGATCCCCTCGATCTTTTCTGCTCTCATCACCCAGGTCTCGCTCGGGGCCTGGGTTGTTTTTCGTGACGCCGCCGTCGCTTATTTGACCCCGGGCGGCCCACGCGCCATAGTGTTTTTTCCAGCACCGACCTCCTGCCAAAGGGGAATCGCCATGTCGACACTGGGCATTGTTCTGGGCGTTCTGGTCCTGCTGGCCGTCCTGGGGGTCCTCTGGCTGATCGCTACCTACAACGGCTTCGTCCGCGGGCGGGTCCGCGTGGACAACGGCTACGCCCAGATCGACGTCCAGCTCAAGCGGCGGTACGACCTGATCCCCAATCTCGTCGAGACGGTCAAGGGCTATGCCGCGCACGAACGGCAGACGCTCGAGGCCGTCATCAAGGCCCGCCAGCAGGCCATCGACGCCTCGGGCGTCAAGGACCAGGCGATGGCTGAGAACCTGCTCACCGGGGCGTTGCGGCAGATCTTCGCCCTGAGCGAGCGCTACCCCGACCTCAAGGCCAACGCCAACTTCGCCCAACTTCAGGAGGAACTCGTCAGCACCGAGAACAAGATCAGCTTCGCCCGCCAGCACTACAACGACGTGGTGACCGGCTACAACATGTTGCTGGCCGTGTTCCCGTCCAACCTGGTGGCTGGCATGTTCAACTTCAAGGCGAGGGAGTTCTTCGAGACCGAGGCCCCCTCCGAGCGGCAGGCCCCGAAGGTCCAGTTCTAAGGTCGCACCCACGCCATGCCCAGCGACGCCACGCCATCGCGGCCACGGGACTTTAGCGCCTATCCTCCCGAGACCACTTACCTCGACCTGATCGCCCGCAACCGGCGCAACAGCGTGCTGCTGGTGCTGGCCCTGGGCGTCCTGGCGGTGACGTCGATCGTCAGCGCAGCGGCGGCGGTGATCATCTACGGCGGGGGAACGCTCGACACGCGGGCAATCGGGCTGGCCGTCGCGGTCGCGGCGGGCGTCTTTGCCGTCACCACGCTCTGGGGTTACTACGGCGGGAGCCGGACCCTCCTGGGCATCAGCCAGGCCCAGCAGATTGACAAACCGCGGGACCCCGAGCTCTTCAACGTCGTCGAGGAGCTCTCGATCGCCGCCGGCCTGCCCATGCCCAGCGTGCACCTGATCGACAGCCCGGCCCTGAACGCCTTCGCCACGGGGCGGGATGTCGAGCACGCCGCCGTGGCTGTCACTCGCGGCCTGCGGGAGAGGCTCACCCGCGAGGAGCTCCAGGCCGTCATGGCTCACGAGATGTCCCACGTCCGCCACCTGGATATCCGCCTGACCATGCTCGTGGCCACGCTAGCGGGGCTGATCGTGCTGGCCAGCGACCTGACCTGGCGGTCGCTGCGGGTGATGTCCTACCGCTCGGGCGGCTCGCGCCGCGGCAACCGGAGTGGGAGCGGGGGAGGCGCTGTCGTTCTGGTTGTGCTGATCGCGGCCATTTTATTGGCCATCCTGGCGCCGCTGATGGCGAGACTGATCCAGTTCGCCGTCAGCCGGCAACGCGAGTACCTGGCCGATGCCGGCGCCGTCGAGCTGACTCGCGATCCCCAGGGGCTGATTAACGCGCTACGCAAGCTCTCGGCCGACGGCACGCCACTCGAGCAGGCCACGCAGGCCACCGCTCACCTGTTCATTGTGAATCCTCACCTGCAGGCCCGCGGCGCGGCCGAGTGGAACTCGCCCTTTTCAACGCATCCCCCGGTCGCCAAGCGCATTGCCCGCCTCCAGGCATTGATCCGCTGAGCCGCCGTTCGGCCAACGTGGATCTTCTCCGGTCGCATCGCAGTCTTTGTCCGATAAGCGAGCGGGCACGGAATGCGCGCAAACTCCAAAGACCAATATGTCCCCTGCCGATCTGAATGATCGCCGGTCTTTAAGCATTGGGGCCGCGCTCCGCGGCGATTCGCCGGCTGCCGGGCCATGACGGAGCGTGAGCAAGGTCGTTCGGCCGCGCTCACATGTCTTGGTGGTTCATGGGTCTGATCAAAACCTGGAGGTTATCTGCTATGTCAACCGGCCGTCGTGCACATGCTCTGCCCTGGTGGACGCTCACCGTCATCGGCCTGATCCTTCTGGGGATGGCCGCTCCTGCCCGTGGCGCTCAGGCCGCGGGCCCGGGCATCGGCCCTGATGAAGCCCTGACTCGTCTGAAGGACGGCAACGAGCGCTTCGTGGCCGGTGCCGTGCAGCGCCCCCACACCGACACCGCGCGTCGGCAGCTGGCCAGCACCGAGAATCAGGGCAACCACGCCTACGCCACGGTGCTTTCCTGCTCCGACTCCCGCGTGCCGGTGGAGGTGCTGTTCGACACGGGGATCATGGACGTTTTCGTCATCCGCGTGGCCGGCAACGTGGCCGATACTGACGAGATCGGGTCGATCGAGTATGGCCTGGCCCACGTCAAAACGCCGCTGCTGGTCGTGCTCGGTCACACCCAGTGCGGCGCGGTGACCGCCGTCATTCAGGCCCTCGAGGGCCACGGCCATCCGCTCGAGCGGAACATTCCCGATCTGGTCAAGAACATCGAGCCCGCCGCCCGCCGTGCCCTCGAGGCGTCCGAGGCGGCCAACGACACCGCCCACGTCGTCGATCGCGCCGTCGAGGAGAACGTCTACCAGTCCATCCACGACCTCTTCAAGGCCAGCCCCGCCACGCGTGAACTGGTCAAGGCCGGCAAGGTCAAGGTGATCGGCGCCGTGTATGAACTTGAGACCGGCAAGGTCCGCTGGCTCGATCCGGCCCGTAGCGAGCAGCTCCTGGCCAAGTCCGAGGCCGACCCCGCCAGGCTCACCGCCGCCATGGCCGAGGCCTCTCCTCAACAGTCGACGACGCCTGCGCCCACGGAATCAAGACCCGTCAAGTCAACCGTCAGCCCTGAGCCAACCGTCCGGTCCTCGGCTGACGTCACCGCGGTCATGAACAAGTTCGCCTCCGAGCTTGGCACGTCCGGCCGGTTCACCGAGCCCACCCTGGTGATCGAGAAACGCGCGCCCTACGGCTCGAAGTCCTCCACGATCCCGACACTGGACCTGCAGCAGCGCGTCACGTTCTCCAGCTCTTTGATCTACGGCTTCTGGACGCTGACCGCGCTGGCGGTGGTGCTGACGCTCGGGTTGGCCTACAGCCAGGCCAAGTACCGTCAGGACGACGACTCGACGAGCCGGGCGCTGACGCTCGGCGCCAAGCTGGTGCTGGGCTTCGGCACGCTCGCCACGCTGATCCTGCTGGTCACCACGCTGGCCCTGTCCTCCGAGCAGGCCGCCGAAATCGCCGCCGAGGAATTGACCAACACCATCGAGGACACCGCCGTGCTCGAGGCCATCCAGCGCGACGTGCTGAGCGTTCGCATGGACATCCGCGGCTTCCTGATGAACAACGACGAGCAGAACCTCAAGAACTACACCCAGAACATCATCGCCGCCCGCTCCAAGCTCGAGAAGGCCAAGAACGACATCCTTCACGCCGAGCGGGCCAAGCTGCTCGTCGAGCTCGGGCAGATCTTCGACGATTACGAGCAGTGGCTGGGCAAGGCCGTAGAGGCCATCGACCTGCAGAACTCCGTTGTCGCCTCGCAGTTGACCCCGACCGGGGCTCGCGCCCGCAAGCTGCTCGACGCCGTCGTCCAGACCTCCGAGGCCGCGGGTGAGGGCGAGATCGCCCTGGCCGTCGCCCAGGCCTCCGAGCATCTGACGGCCGCCCGGATGGAGGTCCTTCGGTTCCTGCGGAGCAGCAACGACCAGGACGCCCTGAAAGTCGTCAGCGAGCTGGAGGCAGGCCGGAAGATCATCCAGGACGTGCTCGGGCGGATGCAGGACCCCAGCCGCAAGCAGTGGCTGACCGAGATCGACCAGGCCTTTGCCTTCTACGCGCAGCGCGTCGAGCCGATGATCCAGGCCCTGCACGACCGCAACGAGGCCGTCAAGGATCACCTCGACAAGCTCGGACCGGCCGTGGCCTCCACGGGCGTCAAGCTCCTTGATTCGATGTTCGCCAGCCAGAAGCAGGTCCAGCAGGACAGCGAGCGGGCTGCGGCGTCGGCCAAGGTCCAGACGATCACCATCAGCGCCATCGCCCTGGCCGTGGCGATCGTGGTCAGCACGCTGCTGGTCCGCATGATCACCCGGTCGACCGCCAAGGTCCTGACCGTCCTGCGGGCCGTGGCCGGCGGCGACCTGACCCACGAGCCGCTGAACATGACCTCCAAGGACGAGATGGGCCAGCTCGCCCGCGCCACCGACCAGATGAGCCGGGCCCTGACGGACGTGATCGCCCAGGTGACGCAGGCCGCCGGCGAGGTCGCCAGCGCCTCGACCGAGATCGCCGCCAGCAGCGAAGAGATCGCCACGGGCATGAACGAGCAGAGCCAGCAGGTGACGCAGATCGCCTCGGCCATCGAGGAGATGAGCGCCACGGTCGTCGAGGTGGCCAAGAAGAGCGCCGACGCGGCCAACAACGCCAACGAATCCGGCCAGATCGCCCAGGAGGGCGGCACGGTGGTCAACCAGACCATCGAGGGCATGAGCGCCATCAACCAGGCGGTCAGCGCCAGCGCCTCGGCCGTCACCGAGCTGGGCAAACGCGGCCAGCAGATCGGCCAGATCGTCGAGGTCATCAACGACATCGCCGATCAGACGAACCTCCTGGCCCTCAATGCCGCGATCGAGGCCGCCCGCGCCGGCGAGCACGGCCGCGGCTTCGCGGTGGTCGCCGACGAGGTCCGCAAGCTCGCCGACCGCACCACCAAGGCCACGGAAGAGATCGCCACGAGCATTCAGGCGATCCAGCAGGAGACCACCCAGGCCGTGGACCGCATGAACGCCGGGACCGAGCAGGTCAAGGCCGGCGTCGAGAGCGCCACCCACGCCGGCCAGAGTCTGCAGAAGATCGTCAGCAGCGCTCAGGGCGTGGCGTCGATGATCCAGTCCATCGCCGCCGCCGCCGAGGAGCAGTCCGCCGCGGCCGAGCAGGTCTCGCGGAACATCGAGTCGATTTCCGCGATCACCAAGCAGTCAACCGAGGGCACGCAGCAGGCCGCCGCGGCCGCCAGCCAGCTCTCGAGCAAGGCCGAGCAGCTCCAGGCCATCGTCAAGAAGTTCCGCCTGCGGGCCGGTGCGGCTGCCTGATTCGGGCAGCATCTACTTTTAATGTTCTCCGGCCGGGCTTGACCGCCCGGCCTTTTTTTTGTCCACATGGCACGGTTCATCGACCCGAAGTGGACACTGTTCGCAATAGGCATGGTCGTCCGAGGTGATCTCAACCGTTGTCAGCAACATCCTTACTGAAAGTCGGTTGCGAGGTTGCACCGGCGTGGGGGCGTCTTTCATCCGCTCGTTCGGCGATGGTGTTGGCGACCTTGACGGGGAAGCGGAGGGATG
This sequence comes from Phycisphaeraceae bacterium, assembly GCA_020851395.1. GTDB lineage: Bacteria > Planctomycetota > Phycisphaerae > Phycisphaerales > Phycisphaeraceae > JADZCW01. Next base: position 6,664 of record JADZCW010000024.1, on the reverse strand, counting down.
CTGAAAAGAGTTGACATGTCGCTCCGATTGGAGTTAAAACGGGTAACGTAAGTTTTGTCACTGCCTGTGACTCGCGACGTGCGAGGGCTCAGAGCGTCTGGCTAGTACATGTCCTGCTCGTTCGCCGCCCTCGGCGACGGGGGATTCCAAACTTAAGGGAGACCGCAGATGAACCGTCAAGCATGGATCGTCGGCCTGTGTCTATCGACGGCGGCTGTGTTGTCCGGCTGCTACAGCCAGGATCGTCAGGCAGAAGCCGCCCCGGGCTCTCCGCCGCCGCCGGCCGCCAGGGCCGAAGCTCCCTCGGCGCCTGCCGGAATGGTCCGTTCCTCCGTCGCCTTCCCGACGGGCCAGAAACAGTCCAGCGCTTTCATGATCGACCGCGTGGCACCGGCCGAGGTCGCTGTCGGACAGGTGTTCGATTCGACCATCACCGTGACCAACATTAGCTCGGTGCCCTTCGGGGCCGTGCAGCTGGTCGACCATTGCGGGCCGACCTACCAGCTCGTCAGCGCCGAGCCCAAGCCGGCCGCGGCCGAGGAGGGCGTCACCCGCTGGGACCTGGGCCGGATCGAGCCCGGCGAGTCCAAGTCCGTCACCCTGCGTTCCTCGGCCTCGGCCGTGGGGTCGCTGCGCAATTGCCTTTCGCTTGACTACGAGGCTCATGCCTGCGTGGCTGTCAACGTCGTGCAGCCCAAGCTGGAGATCGCCGTCGAGGCCCCGGCCGAGGTGCTCCAGTGCGACCCGATCAATGTCCGGTACACCGTCGTCAATCGCGGCACGGGCGTTGCCCGCAATGTCACGATCCAGCAGGCCCTGCCCGAGGGTCTGGTGACGGCCGAGGGCGGCAAGAAGACCGTCGAGGCCCGCATCGACAGCCTCGACCCGAACGCGCCCAAGGCCTTCGGCGTCGCCCTGCGGGCGCAGGCCACCGGCCAGTTCAGCCACGAGGTCGCCGCCGCGGCTGACGGTGGCCTCAAGTCCCAGGCCCGGGCGGCTACGGTGGTCCGCAAGCCCGTGCTCAAGATCACCAAGTCCGGTCCCCAGACGGTCTACGCCGGCCGGCCCGTGACCTACGAGATCGTCCTGGCCAACACCGGCGACGGCGTCGCCCGCGACACCGTCCTGCGCGACGCCCTGCCCGCCGGGGCGAAGGTCGCCGCCGCCACGCCCGCCGCCGCGATCGCGCCCGACGCGGCGACCTGGAACGTCGGAGCCCTGGCGCCCGGTGAGTCCCGCCGTTTCTCGATCACCCTCGTGACCGCCAACCAGGGCGCGCTGCGCAACAGCGCCGACGCCAGGGCCTTCTGCGCCGAGGCTGTCTCCGCCGCCGCCCAGACCCAGGTGCGCGGCATCGCCGCCGTCCTGCTTGAGGTCGTCGACGAGGCTGACCCGATCCAGATTGGCGATATCGAGACCTACACTGTGGTGGTGACCAACCAGGGCTCGGCCGCCGAGACCAACATCCGGATCGTCTGCACGCTCGAGGACACCATGCAGTTCGTCTCGGCCACGGGCGTCACGGCCGGCACGGCCTCGGGCAGGACCGTCACCTTTGCTCCCCTGGCGGAACTGGCGCCCAAGGCCAAGGCCGTCTGGAAGCTCCAGGTCAAGGCCCTCAAGCCCGGCGACGTCCGCTTCAAGACCTCGATGACCACCGAGCAGTTGACCCGGCCCGTCGAGGAGACCGAGGCCACCAACTTCTATGAGTAAGCATCGTGGGTTGAACGCTTCGACTTGATCACGCTCAACACCATCGGCCGGGCCCGCCCGGCCGATTTTTCATGCGCCGATCCGAACGACGGCGCGCTGGCCTGGACCAGCCGACTCCGATCGGTTACACTTATTTCTGTCATGACTGAAATGGCCGAAACATCCCAAGCTCTGGGAAACCCGGCAGCCGTTCCCGGCGAACGCCTGCAACTGTCGCCCGTCATGGAGCGTTTCATCCTCCACTGGGGCGACATGGGCCCTCGCTGGGGGATCAACCGCACCATCGCCCAGATCCACGCCCTGCTCTACATCTGGCCCACGCCCCTGACGGCTGAGCAGATCGCCTCGACCCTCTCGGTGGCACGCTCGAACGTCAGCGTCAGCCTCCGCCAGCTCCAGGAGTGGGGCATCGTCAAGCCCGTCCGCCTGCTCGGCGACCGCCGCGATCACTTCCAGACCATGACCGACGTCTGGGAGATGTTCCGTCTGATCATGGCCGAGCGCCGCAAGCGCGAGATTGACCCCACCCTCGAGGTCCTGCGTCAGTGCGCCGCTCAGGCCCGCAAGCCCGGCTCAGCCGACGCTCACGCCCAGCAAAAGCTCGACGAGCTCCTGGGCTTCTTCGAGACCGTCACCCGCTGGCACGACCAGTTCCACAGCCTCGCCCGCCCGGCCCTGATCCGCCTGGCCAAGATGGGCAGGCATGTCCGCAAGCTGCTGCGAGTCGCCTCATGACCACCACGGCCCGCACATCTTCGGCGTTCCAGACCGACCACCGAGCTCCGGTGGTCGAGCCGCTGCGACTGGTCCACCCGGCGGCGGAGGTGGTCTTCCTGACCGCACGCTGCCCGTGGCTGTGGCGTGTCCTGGTCGAGACGCCGCGTTCGTCGAATGATCCGGTGGTTCGTCCCTGGCTCCGCCCCGAGGGACATGTGGATCAGTTGCTGCTGACGATCGGCGTACGTCAGGACTGGCATCTGCACGTCCAATCCGGGCCCAGCCCGGCCGTGGGACAGATGCAGGACACCACGCCTAAGCCGCTCGCTCGCTGGCCTGAAATGTTTGTCTCGGTCGAGATGGCCGCCGTGGCCGAGGGGCGGCACGCCTGGGCCTCACTGGCCCATTTCGCAACGCCGGCCGGCTGCCCGCTGGACCTGGCGGTGGCGTATGGCCTGAGCCACGAGCCCCTGCAAATCGAGGGAGATTCACCGTCCGAGCATGGCGGATCCTGCAGCCTCCGGACCGCGCATGGCTCGCTCGCCTGCCTCGCCGAGCCCAGGGCCGCGACGCCCGGGGGATTTGCCGGCTTCGATGGGATGCGTCTGACATGGTCCGAGCCTGTGCCGCGCGTGTTTGACGCCTTCCTGACCGGCGGCGAGGCCGTGGGGATGAACGTGGAGATCGAACAGGCCGAGGTGATCCACCGCCTGACGGGCACATCAAGCCAGCCGCTCGTCATCACGGCCCAGATGTGCACCGACGTCGAGCTGCACTACACGCGTCCGCGCTGCTCCTTTGTTGAGGCCGCTCGCTACGTCTGACCGACGTACAGACCATGCCTCTTCTGATCGACGGCTACAACCTCCTGCACGCAACCATGCCGCCGAGCCTGGCCGGCCTTGATGAGGAGGGATTGTGCCGGCTGCTCGCCCGTTCGCCCTGGCGCGGCCAGAGCATCCGCGTGGTCTGTGACGGCGTGCCCAAGCCCGACACGCCGTCGGCCTCGCCCGTGCCGGAGGTCGACCTGATCTACTCCGGCCGCAAGCGGTCAGCCGATGACCTGATCATCCAGTTCATCGACGCCGACACAGCCCCCCGCCGCCTCCTGGTCGTCAGCGACGACCATCAGATCCAGAAGGCCGCCCGCCGCCGCCGGGCCTCGCCCGTCCCCTGCGCGGCCTTCGTCCACCAGCTCAGCACGCTGAGCGCCACCAAACCCTCCCTCGAGCTCGAAGCCGACCGGCCGACCGACCTCGACGCAGGCGAGGTCCGCCAGTGGCTCAAGGAGTTCGGCCTCGACGACCGCAAGGGTTAGGCAGCGGCATCGTCAGCCTATCCTCGGTCGGCTTCTCCACTTGACGCCCCGCCCGCCCAAGCCCGACAATTCATCTCCACGACCACGCCTCCTACACCTTTCCAAGGTCCCCTCGTGACTGAACCCCGTTACCAGCGCGTCCTCCTGAAGATCAGCGGCGAGGCCCTCTGCAAGGCCGGCGGCTTCGGCATCGACGGCGACGAGCTCGAGGTCATCGCCCGCGAGATCTCGGCCGCGGCCCTGCTCGGCACGCAGTTGGCCGTCGTCGTCGGCGGCGGCAACATCATCCGCGGCGCCACCCTCGCCCAGCGCGGGCACATCAACCAGGCCACGGCCGACTACATGGGCATGCTCGGCACGGTGATGAACGGCCTGGCGCTCAAGGAGATGCTCGAACGCATCGGCCAGCCCGCCCGGGTGCTCAGCGCCCTGCAACTGACCGCCGTGGCCGAGACCTTCATCCGCGGCCGGGCCATCCGACACCTCGAGAAGGGCCGCGTGGTCATCTTCGTCGCCGGCACGGGCAACCCCTTCTTCACCACTGACTCCGCCGCCGCCCTCCGCGCCGCCGAGATCAACGCCGACGTCCTGCTCAAGGCCACCAAGGTCGACGGCATCTACGACGACGACCCCATGAAAAACCCCAACGCCAAGCGGTTCGACAAGCTGACCTTCAAGGAGGTCATCGACCGCCGGCTCAAGGTGATGGACCTGACGGCCTTTAGCATGTGCATGGAGCGCAACATCCCCATCGTCGTCTTCAACATGAAGCAGACCGGCCACATCGCCCAGGTGGTGCAGGGCGAGAACAAGGGCACGACCGTCACGCTCGAGTGATCGCCTGTATTCTTGACGCAACCCGGACGCCCGCGTCCGGCCGCGACATTCCCAGGAGTCTCCCATGGACCTCGACGAAATCCAATTGACTGCCGAAGAGGCGATGAGCAAAGCCGTGGACTACCTCAAGCAGGAGCTGCGCGGCATCCGCACCGGCCGGGCCTCGACCGCCCTGGTCGAGTTCATCAAGGTCGACTACTACGGCTCGGCCACCGATCTGCGCTCCCTGGCCCTGATCAGCACGCCCGAGGCCACGCAGATCCTCATCAAGCCCTTCGACGCCGGCACGGTCCAGCTGATCGTCAAGGCCATCCAGACCTCCGGCCTGGGACTCAACCCCATGAGCGAGGGCAAGCAGATCCGCCTGTCCATCCCCCCCCTGACCGGCGAACGCCGCCAGCAGCTGACCGCCTCGGTCAAGCACATGGCCGAGAACGCCAAGATCACCGTCCGCAACGCCCGCCGCGACGCCAACAAGCACATCGAGGCCGCCGCCAAGGACAAGACCCTGCACGTCAGCGAGGACGAGATCGAGAAGGCCAAGGAGGAGATCCAGAACCTGCTCAAGCAATACGAGAAGGCCGTCGACGACGCGGCCGAGCAGAAGCGGAAAGAGATCGAGACAGTTTGAAAAAGCGTCCGGAAGTCGAGGGCGTGGGTCAGTGATGGGCCGACTGGTTTGCGTCGTGGGGGAGCGTCATGCCGCTCCCCCACACCCCCTTCACGTTAGGAATTGCCATCAAAACCCTTCCCGGTTTTCTTGGTGCTCTTGGTGTCTTGGTGGTTCATCTTTCCCCCGCATTTTCGCTACACTTAATCGTTCACCATGACCACGCTGGCCAAGGATCTGCGCATCGATGACGTCATCGCCGGCAATGCTCGCCTGAGCGTGGCCGACGCCATGCGGCTCTACCGTGAGGCATCGCTGCACGACCTGGGCCGCTGGTCGACGGCCGTGGCCGAGCGCATCCACGGCCCGCGCGTCCGCACCTACGTCATCGACCGCAACATCAACTACACCAACGTCTGCTCCGCCTCATGCACGTTCTGCGCGTTCAAGCGCGACCTCGGCGAGCAGGGGGCCTACACGCTCAGCCGCGAGCAGCTCCACGAGAAGGTCCGCCAGCTCGTGGCCATCGGCGGGACGCAGATCCTCCTGCAGGGTGGTATGCACCCGGAGCTGCCGATCGAGTTCTACGAGGACATGCTCCGCGGGCTCAAGAGCGAGTTCCCGGGGGTGCACGTCCACGGCTTCTCCCCGCCGGAGTTTGTCGAGTTCGTCGCGGTGTTCGACCTGCCGGGCTTCCCACGCACCGAGCCCAAGAGAAGTCACGAGCTTTCCCCGCAAGTCTGGCAGGCCAAGCTCGAGGCGATCATGCGTCGTTTGCAGGCAGCCGGCTTGGATTCGATCCCGGGCGGCGGCGGCGAGATCTTCGCCGAGCACGTCCGCCGGCGGATCGGCATCGGCAAGGCCACGGCCGATCAGTGGCTGGCCGTCATGTCCACCGCCCACCGCCTGGGCATGTGGACCAGCGCGACGATGATGTTTGGCCACATCGAGGGCGTGATGGATCGCATCGACCACATGGCCCGCGTGCGTGCGGCCCAGGACCGCGCGATCGCTGAGCATTGGCCCGGCCGCTACATCAGCTTCATCGCCTGGCCCTTCCAACGTGAGAACACCCCCCTCGGCCGCGTCCCCGACTGGGACGCCGAGTCCGGCGAGCCATTCCCCGGCGACACGCTGGCTGACCTCGTCGCCGCCGGCAAGCTCGACCCCCGCGACAAGAACGCCTGCGACGCGGCTGTGCCCACGAGCGGAAAACTCGTCCGCATGGCCGGGGCCAGCGAATACCTCCGCATGCAGGCGATCAGCCGGTTGTTCCTGGACAACATCCACTCCATCGGCAGCTCCTGGGTGACGATGGGCCCCAAGATCGGCCAGCTTGCCTTGTTCTACGGCGCCAGCGACATGGGCTCGGTCATGATGGAGGAGAACGTCGTCAGCGCCGCCGGCACGACCTATTGCCTGAGCGAAGAAGTCCTCTGCCGTCTGATCCGCGAAGCCGGCCACGTCCC
>JADZCW010000023.1 GCA_020851395.1 Phycisphaeraceae bacterium | reverse complement strand
TCTCGTAGTCCGGGCGGGTGACCTCAGCCACCAGGCCCCACTGGAACCGGCTGATCAGGCGCTCCTCGAGCTGGGGGATCTCCGAGGGCGGCGAGTCGCTCGAGAGGACGATCTGCTTGTTGGACTGGTAAAGAGCGTTGAAGGTGTGGAAGAACTCTTCCTGCGACTGCTCCCGGCGGGCGAGGAAGTGGATGTCGTCGATGACCAGGACATCGGCGTGTCGATATCGGTTGCGGAACTCGCTCATCTGGCCGCGCTGCACGCAGTCGAGGAAGCGGTTCATGAAGGCGTCGCAGGAAAGGTAGCAGATGGTGGCGTCGGGCCGGTCGGTCAGGATCTTCTGGCAGATGCCCTGGAGCAGGTGCGTCTTGCCCAGGCCGACGCCGCCGTGGATGAACAGCGGGTTGTAGGAGGTGCCGGGCTGATTCGCCACGGCGACGGCGGCGGCGTAGGCCAGGCGGTTGTTCGGGCCGGTGACAAAGGTGTCGAAGGTGTAGTCGGGGATGAAAAGCAGTTCGTCGGGCTCGAGCTCGCCGACGGCGGCGGCCTGCCAAGTCGGCCCTGAATGGCCGGCGGGAGCACCTGCGGGGGCGGGTGACTTGCCGTTGCCGCCGGGGATTGTGGCGGCCGGGGCGGGGCGATGGGATTTGAGCGTGCCGTGCGAGGGAAGTTGAGGCAGGGCCGGCAGCGTCGCCGTGGCGGTCGCGGCGCCCGGGACGGCCTCGCGAGGCTCGGGCTCTTCATCGGAGCTGACAAAGCGGACGGCCACGAGGGCGCCGGTGGTGGCCTGGGCGGCCTCGGTAAATTGCTCGACGCAACGGCGTTGCAGGTAGGCCTGCTGGATCTTGGTGGCGGTGTAGACGCGCAGCAGCCCCGAGTCCAGCGCCACCGGCCGGAGGTTCTCGAACCATTGCCTGCAGATCGGCGCGTGCCGCCGACGCAGATATTCCATCATGTCGCGCCAAAGCGCATGATCAAGTTTAGGCATGGGTGGTTCAAAGACCGCAAACTAGATCTGTTGTCTGATCCAACCGATCCGGTGAGGGGGCTCCACCGTCCCGCTCCGATTGTGGAAAACTAAGCGCTTCGAGCGATTCTGTCAAACGGTTTTTTTGCGCGGGCGGTTGGCGGCGCTTAGCGCGAGGGCTCGCGCTGGCCGATAATGTAGCGCATGACGCCTGCGGCGCTGATCTTATTCGACGACAACGCTGGTGACTGGGGACCGATGCGCGACCTGCGCGCCAGTTTCGAGCTGCGCACGGGTGTGATGCTCACGCGCGCAAGAGTCGAGCAGGTGATGAACACGACGGCGTCGGCGTTGTTTGTCCCCGCTGCACTTGAGGCGCTCGTGCGCGAGCGAACGCCCACGCCGGTGAACGATCGCGGGGCCCTTGAGGCCATTCAGGACGGCCTCTGGATCAACGGACGCTGGCCCGGCGTCGAGGGTGCCCAGGCAGTAACGAGTCTGGAGTTGGGGCAATGTCTGGTGGACGCCGGCGGCGAAGTCGTCGCGGCGCGATTAGACGCCAGGGACGGACGACGCTTCGCGGATGAAAATTTCGGCGCTCATGTCGGGCGCGCGGCCAGGGTGGATCAGCAGTTACTGCTCAATCGGCCGTGGCACATCCTCGATCAGATCGACGCGGCGCTCGAGCACGACCTGCCCCGGATGTCCGTGCCGACCTGGAACAGCAAGCCGCCGCTGGTCATGCGGGCCGGGGAGCACCCGATCCGGGTCGATCCCTCAGCCAAGATCAGTCCGGGCGTGATATTCGACGTGTCGCGCGGGCCGATCGTGGTCAACCAGGGGGCGACGATCGGGCCGTTGGCCGTGATCATGGGGCCCTGCTACCTCGGGACGGAGTCGGTGGTTAAGCCGCAGGCGTGTGTCGGCCCGTGTGCGGTGGTTGGGCCGGTCTGTAAGATCAGCGGCGAGGTGCACCACGCGATCCTGCACGGGTATGCGAACAAGGCCCATCAGGGATTTCTCGGCCACAGCCTCGTCGGGCAATGGGTGAACCTCGGGGCGGGGACGATGGTCAGTAATCTGAAAAACACGTATGGCACGATTCGCATGGAGCTTGGGCCGGACGGGCAGGCCCAGGACACGGGCCGGACGGTGATGGGGGCGATTGTCGGCGACCACGTCCGCACGGCCATCGGGACGCGGATTCTGACCGGCAGCGTCGTGAGCACGGGGGCGGTGGTAGCGCTGTCGGGTTTCGCCCCGCGCTACGCCAGGCGGTTCGGGTTCTATCAGGACAAGGGGTTTGAGCCGGGCGAACCCAAGGCGATGGTCACGTCGATCCAGCGGATGATGAAACGGCGCGGCTTCGAACCCTCGGAGGCGGAGCTGCGTCGCGTGACGGAATTGATGGCGATGGATCGAGTCAATACCTGACGGTGTTGAGTGTTGTCTAGGCCTTGGCTGGTCCACCCTTCTCGGCGTCGAGGAAGCGGCTCAGGCCCGGGCGGAAGACGACCTTGCCGTCGATCACCACGAGCTTCTCGTCGACGAACATCTGGCAGGCCTGGCTGAGCACCTGGGCTTCGAGCGCCAGCCCCTTGTTCTTGACCTCATCGGCGGTGTCCTTGCCCACCTCGATGTGGAACACGTCCTGAAGGATGATCGGGCCTTCGTCCAGAGCCTCGGTAACGAAGTGGGCGGTGCAGCCGGTGACGCGCACGCCGTTCTCCCACGCCTGGCGATAGGGCGCGGCCCCGGGGAAATAGGGCAGCAGTGACGGGTGGATGTTGATGATGCGGTAGCGGTAGGCCTCGACCACGCTCTTGTCGACGATCTGCATGTAGCGGGCGAGGACGACCAGGTCGGCCTTGTGGTGATTCAGGCGGTCGAGCAGCCAGGCCATGTGCTTGGGCTTGTCGGTCGAGGGCGCGTGCTCGAAGGGGATGCCGGCGGCCTGGGCGATGGGCTCGAGCGTGGGATGGTTCGACAGAACGCAGACGATCTGGCCGCGGAGCGAGCCTTGAACCTGATCCTCGATCAGACGCTGCAGGCAGTGCGGCTCCTTGCTGACCAGCAGCGCCACGCGCTTGCGTCGCGGCTGGTTGTGCAGGGCGACGCGGACGTCCATCTCGATCTGCTTGCCGAGGTTCAGAAGGCCCGTGATCATCTCATCGAGGCTGATCGACAGTTCGGTCAGGTCCACGAGCATGTCCATGATGAATCGGCCGTGGACGACCTGCTGCTGGATGTCCTCGATGTTGACGCCGCGATCCGCCAGGTAGGTGGCGAACTTGGCGACGACACCCTTCTGGTCGCGTCCGATGACGGAGATGACGGCCCTGATGCCTGGCATGGTGTTACAGCTCCCAGATCGTCAGCGAGCGCAGTCGGCCCGACGGACGCGGAGGGTGGAGTTCGAACCGGAGGGGCGATTTTAGGGATTCCCGGCCGAGGCGGCCACCACGCCGCGTCGGGGGTTCATTTTCCGCTATAATTCCGCGTTCTTTGCTCGATCCGGCATCATCACGAGCGGCTACCGCTTGGAAAGGCCTGGCATGGCTGAACAAACTGCGAACGCGGGGGCTCAAGGCTCGGGACCTTTGGACCTGATCGTCATCGGCGGCGGTCCTGCGGGCTACGTCGGGGCGATCCGCGCCGCCCAGCTCGGGCTCAAGACCGCCTGCGTCGAGCGCGACAAGCTCGGCGGGACCTGCCTGAACTGGGGCTGCATCCCGACCAAGGCGCTGCTCGAATCAGCCGAGTTCTACCGGCGGGTCAAGCACGAGGCCGGCGAGTGGGGTGTGCACGTGCCGGCGGCGGGCTTTGAGTTCGAGAAGATCATCGGCCGGTCGCGGACCGTGGCGGGCAACCTCAACAAGGGCGTGACGGCCCTGTTCAAGAAGAACAAGATTGCTCATCACGAGGGCCAGGCCAAGATCACCAAGCCCGGCACGGTCGAGGTGCGCGACGCGGCGGGCAAGGTCACCGCGACGCTGACCGCCAAGAACATCCTGATCGCCACCGGGGCCGGGCCGCGCCAGCTTCCGGGGGCCCCTTTCGACGGCCAGAAGATCCTTTCCTCCAAGGAGGCGATGACGCTCAGTGAACAACCCAAAGATTTGATCATCATCGGCGCGGGCGCCATCGGCATGGAGTTCGCCTACTTCTACCACTGCCTGGGCACCAAGGTCACCGTCATCGAGATGCTCGATCGGTTGCTGCCGATCGAGGACGACGAGGTCTCCAAGGCTGTCGAGCGCAGCTTCCGCAAGCTCGGCGTGACAACCATGACGGCCACCAAGACGCTCGAGGTTCGCAAGACCAACGCGGGTGTGGAAGTCACCGTGGCCCCCGTGGCCGACGAGAAACAGACGCAGAAGCTCACGGCCGACAAGGTGCTCGTGGCCATCGGCGTCCAGGGACGGTACGACGGCCTGTTCGACGCCAGCCTGGGCGTGCAGACCGAGAAGAACCACATCGTCGCCGACAAGAAGACCTATCGCACCAGCGTGCCGGGGATCTACGCCGTCGGCGACGTGATCGGCCCGCCGTGGCTGGCGCATGTCGCCAGCGAGGAGGCGATCGTCTGCGTCGAACTGCTAGCGGGCCACCATGCCGAGCCGGTCGATTACTCGGCGATCCCCGGCTGCACCTACTGCCAGCCGCAGGTGGCGTCGATCGGCCAGACCGAGCGGGCGCTGCAGGCCAAGGGGCTCAAGCCCAACGTCGACTACAAGGTCGGCAAGTTCCCCTTCACCGCCTCCGGTCGCGCCCAGGCGGCCGGGCACACCGAGGGCTTCGTCAAGCTCCTCAGCGGGGCCAAGCACGGCGAGATCCTCGGCTGCCACATGGTGGGCGATCACGTGACGGAGCTGATCGCCGAGGTGGGCCTGGCGATCAGGCTCGAGGCCACGGCCGAGGAACTGATCGCGACGATGCACGCGCACCCGACGCTCAGCGAGGCTGTGCACGAGGCGGCGCTGGGGCTGCAGGGACGGATGATCCACTTTTAAGCGAGGCTCGCTGCCGTGATCAGCTTCCCGTCGAGGTGTAATGTCGCACGCCCACGCGCCAGGCTTGCAGGGCGATGAGCATGAAGATCGGCCCGGCCAGCGGAGCGACGCACTGGAACCATCTCGGTGAGCCCAGCGGGTCCGCCCGATCCATCATCGCCAAGGCCGGGAAGTAGGTCACGCACGCCACGGGCACCACGCAGGTGAGGAACTGGCGGAACCAGGCGCGATAGATGTTCAACGGGTACTGAGCCGCGACCACGCCGCCGTAGGTAAAGGCGTTCCAGACCTCCAGGCTCTCGGTGGTCCAGAAGCACATCGTCGCCTGGAGCACGACCAGCCCCGAGAACAGGCAGACCCCCCCGACGATGGTCAGCAGCAGCAGGCCGGCCGTTGGGGCGGACCAGGTCAGGTCCAGCGCGAGCACCGCCCACGTGAGGATGGTCAATCCCTGAGCCAGTCGGCCCACGCGGCGCAGGGTCAGTTCCTGCCCGGCCAGTTGCAGGACCGTCGAGCGCGGGCGGGCAAGGATGCGGTCGAAATCGCCCCTCCGGACTGTGCCGGAGAACATGTCAAAGCCACGGGCCATGGCGTCGGCGAAGGCGAAGGTGACGCTGACCAGGCCGTAGAGAAAGGCGATCTGCGGCAGTGTCCATCCACGGAGGTTGCCGAAGCGGTCAAACATGGCCCAGATGCCGACAAACTCCATGCCCGTGACCAGCAGAATACCCAGTGATTGGACCACAAATGTCACGGGGTACTGCATTTGTCCACGGACGGACACACCGATGTATCGGCCGTAGAGGTATAGCACATCGGTCATGTTCAACCTCCTTGGATCACCAGTTTCCGCATGCTGCACGCCAAGAGCCATCGTCCGAGCAGGATCAGCGCGAGTGTCCAGAGCAGTTGCCTGACGATCAGCTCCATCGTCGCCGATGGGGGATAGTGGCCGGTGTAGAGACGGAAAGGCGTGTCCATCAGGCCAGCAAAGGGCGTGGCCTCGAGCAGAGGCCTTAGCCAATCGGGAAAGAGCGGCAGCGGGATGACCATCCCTGAGAAGAACGTCACGGCCGCCATCAGCACGATGCTCACGCCATCGCTGCCGGCGCTGGGGATCAGGCTGATGTTGATCAGCATGGTCACGGCGCAGCTCAGCAGAAGCGCCGCCGCCATCGCCACAATCCACGCCCCGGCGGCGGCCCAGGATGCAGGCGCCGTCAGCGCCCACTCTCCGAGCCCCAGCAGCGGCAGGCCGAACATGGCCAGCAGGAACATCGGCGCGGCCCGCAGCAGCGTCGGCGCCACGCGCAGGGCGACGGCCCGGCTGTACCACAGACTGTACAGATCCATCGGCCGCAGCAGTTCATACGCCACAGCCCCCGAACGGATGATGCCCTGGACCTCCCCGTCCGGCCTCCAGGGAAGCATGCCCAGCATCGCCTGGCCCAGCCAGACGTAACCTACAAGCTGGCTGAACGTCATCGGCGGGCGGCGTTCGGTCGAGGCATAGAAGGCTTCGTAGACCATGATGGCGATCAGGCCGAAGATCACCTGGCAGAACAGCCCCGCCAGCGCTGCGGCGCGGTACTGCAACAGCATCCTGAACCGGGCGCTGAGGATGGCCCAATAGGCGGTCATGTGGTCCTCATCAAATGGCGGATGTCGGTTTGACCACCGTCCCATAGCTGAACGTCAGCAACGACGGCCAGACGGTGTGGTAATCCGTCCCCTTGTGTCGATAATCCCGCTGCAATTCGCGGCGCACCTCTTTCCGTGCCTGTGCGGGGCTGACGCCGTGGCTCACCAGCCGCTGCTCCCATTGAATGATCTCCTTGGCATCACTCGGCTGATACCCCATGCCTTCATTGCAGATGGCCTCGAAGAGCTGCTGATCTTTGGCGCTATCCAGCGGAGGCAGGAGAAGCCGCACAGCGTCGGTCACCCGACAGGCAATGTCCTTCAATCCCGCACGGTGCAGCAGGATGGGCATGCGGGCCCCGATGTTGTAGTCGACGCCGCTTCGCTCACGGACGTGCCGGTTCATCGTCTGGAACAACTCCAGCGGCACGTTGTCGAGCTCATTGGACTCCTCGATGTGCAGCAGAGCCGCCACGGCGTTGCGGTTGCCCTCGCACGCGATGACCATGCCGCCGTCGCGCGTCACACGCACCATCTCCGCGACGGCCCTCTGCGGCTCCGGGACGTGCATGAGCACGGCGTGGCAGAAGGCCAGGTCGAACGAGTCGTCTTCCAGCGGGACGTTCCGAACGTCGGCCTCGATGAATTGTGCTTCGTATGACCTCTGGGCATAGATCTGTCGCCCCTTGGCCAGCAGCGGGCCGGAGGTGTCGACGCCCGTGTAGGTGCTCCCCCGCGGCAGCAGCTCCAGGAGCACCAGCCCCCAACGCCCGTAGCCGCAGCCGAAATCGACGATCCGACAGGGCCGGTCGAGCCGCCAGACGTCGCGGACCAGAAACCGCCAGTAGTCGGCGTTGTGGTACAGCCACTGGCTGGCGCACAGGTGTTCGTAACGGTCGTGCCAATAATCGCTCATGTGTGTCTCCTCATGGCTGGCTCGAGGATTCCAGACGGCCATACAGCTGTGCGATGATCTTCTCGATCGGTGGGTTCTCCACGAACAGGTCACGGATGGCATGCTTCGCCGTCACGCGCGCGATCAGCTCCGCTGGAGAGATGAGCTGGGGGTCGAAGCTCAGCTCCACGCGGCGGCCCGTGTGCTCGACCACCAAAGCGTCGGGATCGCTCACACCATCGCCTTCGTTGACCAGGTCCACGATCAATCGGCGCTCGCTGGTGACGCTCCGCCGCAGCGCCTCGAGCGAGCCGTCGGAGAGGATCCGGCCCTGGCCGATCACCATCACGCGCGAGCAGAGGGCCTCGATGTCGTCCATGTCGTGCGTGGTGAGGATGACCGTCACCCCCCTGTCGCGGCTGAGGGTCTTGACGAACTGCCGCACGGCCAGCTTGCTCACGGCGTCCAGGCCGATCGTCGGCTCATCCAGGAACAACACCTCCGGCCGGTGCAGGAGCGCCGCCGCCAGGTCGCAGCGCATCCGCTGGCCCAGGGAGAGCTGGCGGACGGGCGTGTCCAGGAGCGGGCCGAGGTCCAAGAGGTCGATCATTTCGTCGCGGATCTGGAGGTAGTCGGCCCTGGGCACGCGGTAGATCGCCGCGAGCAGGTCGAAGGACTCGATCACCGGCAGGTCCCACCAGAGCTGCGTCCGCTGGCCAAAGACCACGCCGAGGCGCTGCACGTGGGCGATGCGCTCTTTCCACGGCACGCGCCCGCCGACGGTGCAGCTACCGGAAGTTGGCACGAGGATGCCCGAGAGGATCTTGACCGTGGTGGACTTGCCCGCGCCGTTGGGGCCGATGTAGCCGACGAGCTCGCCCGGCTCGATGGCGAAGCTGATGCCGCCCAGCGCGCGGACGGAGCGGTGCTGTCGGCGGACCAGGCCGCGCACCGCCCCCCACAGACCGGGCTGGCGCTGGGCGACCTTGAACGTCTTGACCAGGTTCTCGACGACGATCAGGGCCATGCTGGACCGCCTTTCTGGTTAGATGCGCGCAGGCGCACGCCAACGCCGACAAAAAGATGGGGGCCGGCGCGGCCGACGGAAATTTGACTAAGCCGGAGTATAACAACGGTCGGCAAGCCGTTCGACACTATCAGGACAAGTTGGGTAAAATTAAACTTACTGGCAATTGCGATCCCGCGCCCGGCCGGTGCCTTTCGCCGCGGCGTTCTTCCTGCCCATGATTCGAGAGGAAAAATCATGAACACGACCCGAGTGATTTCCGTGTGGTTTGTCGCGGCCGCTGGGCTTGTGCTGATGGTCGGCTGCAAGGCGCCTCAGGAAAAGAGCGCCGCCCTGACGCCCAACGCCGTGACGGTCAAGAACACGCCCTACAGCGGGCCGAAGTACCGCGTGGCGGTCGGCAAGTTCGAGAACCGCAGCCCCTACATGAACGGCATCTTCTCCGACGGCACGGACAAGCTGGGCATGCAGGCCCAGACGAACCTGGCTGCGCACGTGGCGATGAGCAATCGCTTCGTGGTGGTGGACCGCCAGGTGATGGAGGAGATCGCCAAGGAGGCCCAGATCAGCGGGCAGAACCAGGCGCTGACGGGCGCCCAGGTCGTGCTGACCGGGGCGGTGACCGAGTTCGGCCGGCGCGAGGTCGGCACGGTGGGTCTCGGCGGGATCCTCCAGCGTTCGCGCACGCAGGTGGCCTACGCCAAGGTGACCGTCAACGTCGTGGACGTGCGGACGAGCCAGATCGTCTACTCCGTGCAGGGGGCGGGCGAGTTCGACCTGACCAACGAGCACGTGCTGGGCTTCGGCAGCGAGGCCGGCTACGACGCGACGCTGACGGACAAGGTGCTGAACCTGGCCATGATCGAGGTCGTTAACCGCTTGGTTGAGGGCCTGGAGAGCAATCAATGGAAACCCACAGCCGAGTGAGGCGATGGTTGATCGCCGCGGCGCTTGTGATCGGCGCCGGCGTGTTGACGGGATGCCAGACGACGCTCTACGACTGGGGCAGTTACCAGCAGAGCGTCTGGAAAACCTACGCCCCGCCGTCGGGCGACGGCGCGGACGTCGGCAAGCAGATCGACAAGCTGGCCAAGGAGATCCACGAGACCGAGGCCAAGGCCAAGCCCGGCAAGCCCTCGCGCGTGCCGCCGGGCAAGTACGCCCACCTGGGCTACCTCTACGCCATGCAGGGCGACAAGATCCAGTCCCGCCAGTGCATGGAGGCCGAGAAGAAGCTCTACCCCGAATCGACCCGCTTCGTGGATGGGCTGATTGCGAGGATGCCATGAAGAACATCGCCCTGAGTCTGGTCCTGGCGGCGTGGGTGATGGCGGGCATCGGCTGTGCCGTGTCGACGGCCGACTACCGCGATTTCGTCGCCCACCAGCCCAAGTCCATCCTCGTCCTGCCGCCGATCAACAACAGCGCCAACGTCCGGGCCTCGGACGCGTTCCTTTCCTCGATCACTGAGCCGTTGGCCGAGTGCGGGTACTACGTCTACCCCGTGGCGGTGATCGACCGACTGTTCAAGGACAACGGCGTGCCCACGCCCGGCGACATGCACTCGGTGTCGCTCAAGAAGATCGACGAGATCATCGGCCCCGACGCGGTGATGTACATCACCATCCGCAAGTGGACGACGACGTACGTCTTGATCGACTCGAGCACGATCGTGGAGATCGCCTACAAGCTGGTGGACGTCAAGTCGGAAAAGGTGATCTGGCAGTGGTCCGGCGCGGCCCAGGTCAGTTCCTCGGCCGGCCAGTCAGACATCATCGCCATGACCATTGCGGCGGCCGTGCACGCCGTCGGCAGCGCCGCCTCGGACGGCAAGGCGGAGCGCGACGCGGCGATCATGTGCAACGCGATGACCTTCAACAACGCCAACCACGGCCTGCCGCGCGGCGCTCACTCGCCGGCCTTCGCCAAGGACCAGGCGCGGATCAAGAAGATGATCGCCAAGCAGGACGCCAAGAAGCAGGCGGACGCCGCCAAGGGCAAGTCCTAGTCGGTTTCCTTCGAAGAACCAGCTCGGGTCAGCGGTGTTTCAGCCCCCGGCTCCGCCGGGGGGTCGGGTATCCTCTAGCCCGCATCACGGCAGGTCGCTCAGGTGCACCGCCCCGGCGAGCTGCGGGCAGAGGTCAGCGATCTTCACGGGCTGGCCGGTCTTGAAGGACTTGTTGGCGGCGATGCCGACCATGATCGATGCCGAGCCCTGGCCGTGCCAGGCCGAGAGGTGCCACTCGTCCGGCGGTGCCGTGGGGGAGAAGATCTGTTCCTGCAGCAGCGGGTCGCCGCCGCCGTGGCCGCCCTTGGCCTGTGGGATCGGCACCTTGTAGGGCTTCTTGAACATCGGCAGCACGACGCACTGGCTCTCCCACTTCATCTCCTCGCCGAGTTGCTGGTCGCTCTGGCCGGTGATGATGTGCGACTGGTGGATCTCCTGGTACTCGAGTCGGCCGTGCGTGCCGTTGAAGGCGATGTGGAAGCCCTCGCGCGGCAGGTAGGCGTTGAGCGAGTAATTGAGCACGACGCCGGTCTTGTACCGGACCAGCGCGGACATCGAGTCCTCGATGGTGATCGGCCCGCCGAAGACGTTGCGGTCGCGGCGGTAGCCGTCGATGTCCTTGGCCTCCCAGTAGAGCTTGCGGCTGTCGGCGCCGATGCGCGTCAGGTCCAGGGCGAAGGGATCGTCTTTGGTCATCCCCTGCTGCGCGGCCTCGGTGTAGTGCTCGTAGTCGACCTTGAGGCCGCGTTGCTGGGCGTTCTCCCGGCCGTAGAAGCCCAGCTTGCCCCAGCCGAAGACCTCCTCCGGCACCGCGTCGAGCCACCAGTTGACCAGGTCGAAGTGGTGCGTGGACTTGTGAACCATCAGCCCGCCGGACTTGTCCTTCTCGCGATGCCAGCGGCGGAAGTAGTCGGCGCCGTGGCTGGTGTCCAGCAGGTATTCCATATCGGCGTGGAGGATCTGGCCGATCGTGCCCTTGGAGAGCAGTTGCTTGACGAGCAGGGCCCCGGGGCCGTAGCGGTAGTTGAACGTGACGCGAAGCTTGTGGCCCGTCTTCTGGATCGCGTTCCAGATGACCTGGCACTTGTCGGCGTCGATGGTCATGGGCTTTTCCGTCACCGCGTCGCAGCCGAGCTCCATGGCCCGGGCGATGTACTGATGATGGAAGGCGTCGACGGTGGTGACGATGACCGTGTCAGGCTTGGTCTCCCGGATCATTTTGTCGAAGTCAGCCGCGGCGTAGCCGGGCACACGCTCGTAGTTGAATTTCTCGACGAGGCGGTCCTGGTGATGCTGGACACGGGCGGGGTTGGTGTCGCACAGGCCCACGAGCTGGCAGTGCTCCTTGAACCGGCCGGCGATGGGGTCGAGGAACATGGGGGCTCGGCCGCCGGCGCCGACGAGGGCAAAACGCGTGACGCGCGTCTTGGTGGGACAAGACATCCTGGGCTACTCCTTGAGTTGGACGTGATCAGACCGGTCATTTAACCCCCCGCCTGAGGGTGACGCAACTGGGCCTAATCGCTCGTTTTAAATCCCAACACGGGAGCATATATCCAGTGCATGGTGCGGCGGTATTCGTATAAACATTTGTAATAAATAGTCATACAGCAAATATCGAGGAAGTAGCGTTCCCAATCCCTATGGGTGGCTACAAATGCGATGCGCGCGAAAGCTTTTGCGGTTGGGCAAAAAAGACACTGTGATTTTGCCGATCATTGAAATATGACCGGGGGCGCAGCGGGGGCTGCGCGGCATCTCACACTGGGGTATGACGTGAACGTTCGATCGATCAGCTCAGGAGTTTTGGCCCGCTGCCGGCGGATCCTTCAGCACGCGCGACCCGCGTTCGGCGGGCTTCTGTCGCGCCGATCCACGCGTCGGCGACGTGCGACCGCCGAGCGCCTCCGGCAGCTTCGTCTGAAGCTCCATCAGGCCCGCAGCCAATGCCGGATGATGTCGCGGAACGTGCAGGAGATGATCAGCGTCCACGACGCACGGGGCGTGTTCGTCTGGTGCTCCGAGGCCTGCCGACCCATCCTCGGATACGAGCCGTCCGAGCTTGTCGGCCGATCGGCCTACGAATTCTTCCATCCCGACGACCTCGAGCGAGTTGCCGAGAGCCACGTGCGGATCACCGACCAGACGGATGTGAGCCTGGTCACCTACCGTTTCCGCCGCAAGGACGGCAGCTACGCCTGGATCGAGTCAGCCTCACAGGGCCTGCGCGATCACCCGGCCGAGCGGCCGCGGAAGATCCTGGCCGTGACGCGCGACCTCTCGCAGCAGGCGACCGGCGTCGAACAGCCGACCCGCGGGCATGACCTGTTCCAGCGCGTCGTCGAGATGCTCGAGCAGGGCGTCTGGGCCGTCGACGCGGACTTCAACACGACCTACGTCAGCCCCTCGATGGCCCGCATGCTCGGGCAAGAGGCGGTGGAGATCGTCGGACGCAGCGTCTTCGATTTCATCGACCCGCAGGACAAGGACCAGGCCCGTCGCAACATCCAGCGCCGTCGCAAGGGAGTGACCGAACCGCTCGAGTTCCATCTGACCCGCCGTGACGGCAAGGGGCTGTGGGTGGCGGTCAGGGTCAGCTCGCTGCTGGACACGCAGAGTCGCTGCGCCGGTGGTGCGGCGATCCTGACGGACATCACGGCCACGAAGGTTGTGCCCAATCAGGCGGCCTGAATCGTTGCTCAAGATGCCAATGTCGGCGAGGCGCGCCTAACGCACGAGCTTCCACTGCGCCTCAAGCCGGCGCGGCGAGACCGGGACGGCCGTGCGCAGCTCCTGGGCGAAGAGCGAGACGCGGTACTCCTCGATCATCCAGCGCATGGTGACCAGGGCTGGGTCACTCACGCCCTGCTTCTGATGCTCGTTAGCGCGCTCAGCGAACCGGCGCAGCCAGGGCTCGAGCTCAGCCATGCTCTTGAGATCGCGCTGCAGTCCGCCGCCGGCGAGTTTCTCCAGGCGTTTGGCGATGCCCGTGAGGTAGCGCGGGTACTGCGCGAGCCACGGCCAGGGCGTCGTGAGCAGGAACGACCCCGAGAGCAGCGCCCTGGCCTGCAGACGCATGTCGCGGACAGCCCCCTGCCAGGCGGGTGTGTTCGGGGCGGAATCGAGCGCAGCCAGCGCCCGCTGAGCGTGCTCGAGCACGAGGCTGACCGTGCGCTGCACCTCCCCCACCGCCGCGGTGATGCGGTTCCAGCCCAGGTTCAGCCGCTCCTCGAAAGCCGCGCCGTCACGGATCACCGGGTCGTCGAAGAGGAACGCCCGCTCGGCCACGAGGTCGATGAGCAGGTCCTCGAGCTGCTTGGGGTCGCCGATGAGCGTGTAACGCAGGCGCATGGCATCGACGCCCGACATGCGGTGGACCTCGTCAGCGATCATGTCGTGGACCTGGAGGACAAACAGTCGTCGCAGCCCAGGCCGATCCTGGCCGGGTCGATCCGCCAGACGCAGGGCGATGGTGTGGCCCTCGTCGACGAGTGTGGGATAGGCCTTGAGCACCACACCGGCGCGTCGAACCTCGACAGACTCGGGCAGCGAGCCGAAATCCCAGCGCGTCAGGCCGGTGCGCTCCGTGAAAGCTGAACCGTCGTCGGCGTGCGTGACGCTGGGCGCCTCGACGAGCCCCCCACCGCCGGCCTGGGCGCGGACGTCGCCCCACGTGCGACCCTGGGCGATCGGCTTGCCCTCGGCATCGACGACCTGCACGTTCATCCGCAGGTGCTCGGGCAGCGTCGATTCATCGAACACGTCCGGGGGCACGTTTACGCCGGTGAGCTGATGCAGTGCCGCCGCGAGGGCCTCGGGCATGGAACCCTGGCCGAAATCAATGATCTTCATCACAGCGTCAGCGACGTCGGGCACGGGGACGAAATTGCGCCGCCACTCCTTGGGCAGTGCTCGGATCAGGGCGATGACTTTTTCCTTCAGCAGGCCCGGGACGAGCCAGCCCAGCTTCCGGGCGTCGAATTGGTGCAGGGCTTCGCGCGGGAGCGTGAGCGTCAGGCCGTCGTTGGCTGAGCCCGGCTCGAGCTTGTAGGCCACCGGCAGCGTCATGCCCCCGGACGTGATGCGGTCGGGGAAAGCCTCGGGGGTGATGTCCGTCGTGTCGCCGCGGAGCAGGTCCTCGCGCTTCATCTTCAGCGCGTCGACCTGCGTTTTGTCGGCCTTCTTGAGCCATTGTTCGAGGGCCGGGCCGTTGTGGATGCCGGCGGGCAGGCGGGCGTCGTAGAAGGCGAATCGCAAATGCTCGTCGGCCAGCAGGTCCGGCCGCCGGGCCTTGGCCTCGAGCTGGCGGACTTCCTCGATCAGGGCCTGGTTGTGCTGGAAGAAGGGCGCGTCGGTGTTGAACTCGCCCTCGACCAGGGCGTGGTGGATGAAGATCTCACGGGCCTTGGCCGGGTCGACCGGGCCGTAGTGGACCGAACGCTTGGGCACGATGACCAGGCCGAAGAGCGTGACCTTCTCAAAGGCGCGGACGTGGGCGGATTTTTCCTCCCAGTGCGGCTCGGAGTAGCTGCGGCTGACGAGGTGACCAGCCAGGGGCTCGATCCACGTCGGCTGGATCGGCGCGACGGTGCGGGCGTAGAGGCGGGTGGTGTCGACCTGCTCGGCACTGACGATCCAGGCCGGGGTCTTGTCGAAGAGGACCGAGCCGGGCCAGAGGTAGAGCTTCTTGCCGCCGGCGCCGCTGTAGGCGTAGCCGTCGGTGCCGGAGCCCTTCTGCGCGATATTCGCGAGCAGCCCCGTCAGGAGCGCGCGGTGGATGGAATCCTCGACCCCCCCACTGCTGTTGGACTTCTCTCGCGGCTGGCCCGGCACGGGTGGGCCGGCTTCTTGCTCGTGTTTCGGCGATTCCCACTTCCGGGGGCCGACGTGAAGGTCCGTGTCCTCGACGAGGGTGCGGAGCTGACGATAGACGTCCAGCCACTCGCGCATCCGCACCATGGAGAGGAAATTCCGCTGGCAGGCGAGCTTGAGCGCGTTCCGCGAGAGCTTGCCCATCAGCCCGTGATAGAAGTCCCAGAGCTTGAGGTACGTCAGGAAGTCGGACCGTTCGTGGGCCAGCGCGCGGTGGGCGGTGTCGGCCTTCTCTTGCTGCTCCGGTGGGCGCAGGCGCGGGTCCTGCGTCGAGAGCGCCGCGGCGATGACCAGCACGTCGGCCAGGCAATGCTCAGCGTGCCCGGCGAGGATCATCCGACCGATGCGTGGGTCCACCGGCAGACGGGCGAGCTTGCGGCCGATGTCGGTTAATCGTTGGCGGTCGTCAATGGCCCCGAGTTCGTGCAGCGTGCGCAGGCCGTCGGCGATCATGCTCGTGCGCGGCGGGTCGACGAAGGGGAATCGCCCGATGTCGCCCAGACCCAGCGCCTTCATCTGGAGGATTACCGACGCCAGGTCCGTGCGCAGGATCTCCGGCGGCGTGAAGCGCTCCCGCCCCTGGAAGTCTTCCTCGGAGTAAAGACGGATGCAGACGCCCGGCGACGTTCTGCCGCAACGGCCCTTGCGCTGGTCGGCCGAGGCCTGCGAGATGGCCTCGATGGGCAGACGCTGCACCTTGGCGCGGGCAGAGTAGCGGCTGATCCGGGCGGTGCCGGGGTCGATCACGTACTTGATGCCGGGCACGGTCAGCGACGTCTCGGCCACATTCGTCGCCAGGACGATGCGCCGCCGGCCCGGGTGGGGATCAAAGACGCGATTCTGCTCCGCCACGGAGAGGCGGGCGTAGAGCGGCAGCACGTCGGTGTCGCCCTGCCGTGTGTCGCCCGGGATGCGCCGGCGGCGCAGCAACTTCGAGAGCTCGAGGATGTCGCGCTCCGTGGGCAGGAAGATCAGGATGTCGCCGCGTTCGGGGAGTTGGGCGAGCTCGTCCACGGCGTCGGCGATGACGTCTTCAATGTCACGCTCCGGCGGCGGCTCAGTCGGATCGGCATCGGCGGGCAGCTCGACAGGTTGCGGGGGGCGATAGAGCACCTCGACGGGGAACGTCCGTCCGCTGACTTCGACGATCGGTGCCGGCCGGCCGCGCGCGTCGGTGAAGTGTTCCGCGAACTTCCGGGGGTCGATGGTGGCCGAGGTGATGATGAGCTTAAGGTCGCGCCGGCGCGGCAGGAGTTGACGGAGGTAGCCCAGGAGGAAGTCGATGTTCAGCGACCGCTCGTGAGCCTCGTCGAGGATCAGGGTGTCGTAGGCGTCGAGGAAGCGATCCTGCTGCGTTTCAGCCAGCAGGATGCCGTCGGTCATGAGCTTGATGAATCCGTGTGGGCTGGTGGCGTCAGTGAAGCGGACCTTGTAGCCAACCTCCTGGCCAACGGACGTATTCATCTCGCTGGCGATGCGTGCCGCCAGCGTGCGCGCGGCGATGCGGCGCGGCTGGGTGTGGCCGACAAGGCCGTCGATGCCGCGTCCCGCCTCGAGGCAGATCTTCGGGAGCTGCGTGGATTTGCCCGAGCCCGTGTCGCCGCAGACAACGATGACTTGGTGCTCTCGAATGGCCCGGACGATGTCGTCCTTCTTGGCGGCAATCGGCAGGTCGGCGGGGTAAGTGACCTTCGGCACGCGGTCGACGCGGCCCTGCCGATGGCGGGCCGAGGCCTCGATCCGCCGGCGGAGGCGGGCGGTCTCCTCGGCCAGCCGTTGGGCGTCACCCTGGTCGCGCAGCAACCCCTCGAGCCGGCGGTTAAACCGCGGGCGGTCGCGCTGCAACGCCCGGTCGATCAGCTCGTGCAGGGCTCGTAACTCGTCGTGGCCGATTCGCTCCAAACGCTGGGCTCCGAGGGCTCCGGGGATTCCGGGGGGCTTCCGTCAAGGGTGAACTATGATGGTATCGCCAAACCACGGACCTATACTTCGCGTGCGGAAGGAGAATCACCCGTGAAAAACGCGCTTTACTGGGCGGCTGCGGTACTGGGCGTCATGTCGACCGAGTCGGTCGTGGGGCAGTTTATCGCGCCCGAGATTCCTCAGACCCCCCTGCCGAACATCCGGCCGACGCAGCAGGTCGAGCAGATCGAGTCCGCAGCTGGATCCACGAAAGAGGCGGAGGTGATGGATCAGCCCGTGGTCCAGCAGCGGCTGCCACGCTTCAACAAGCCCGAGAGCTGCGCCTTCTCGCTCGACGGCCGGTTCCTCTATGTGACCAACTGCGCCTCGGGGGAGCACGGTCCTGGCTTCACGTTCGGCCTGCTCCCGGAGCAGGGGGCGATCTCGAAACTGGCCGTGGGCTCGGAGGGGAACCTCAAGGTCGTTGATTTGCGCTGGGCGATGGGGCTGACCGCGCCGCTGGGGATCACGGTCCTGCCCGTGCCGACGGACCGCTTCCCGGCCGGGTCGCTGTTCGTCAACGTCGGCTTCTACATGCAATGTGACAAGGACGGCACACCCGTGACGGACCCCCGCAAGTGGGGAACGGGCGTGGTCATCCTTGACGGCCAGAGTGGCGAGTTGCTGGGCAAGATCGACTGCGGCCCGGACGGCCCGGTGGTCAAGGCGCTGGGCCGGCCGATCTTCGGCCTCAACGGCGCCACGTTCGACAAGGACGGCCACTTCTACGCCGCCGAGGTCGGCTCGCCCGACGGCAAGACCCCCCCGGGGGTTCTGCGCCTCAGTCACCACGACCTTGACGCCCTGGCTCAGTGGTCATCCGCCTCGCCCGCCACGGCGCCACAGCCCATCTCCGGTGTCGCCTTCACGCCGTTCGAGCGCGGGCCCAACGGGCTGGCCTACGACGAAACCACCGACGCGATCTACTTCGTGACCAGCGACGGCCCGGCCCCCAAGGGCGGCGCGGTGTATGCCATCCCGCGCGGGGCGTTCCCGCTCGACCCCAATCAGCCCAAGCTCGCCCCGATCGTCGACGGCTTAGGTGCGCTCGACGGCCTGGTCTTCACCCCCGCCGGGCACATCCTCGTCAGCCGGGCCGCGGGCGACCTGGCCCTGATCCGTTCGGGCCAGCAGCCGCAGTCACTCGAGCTCGGCTCGCCGCCGGTCAAGTTCCGCTCGCCCTCGGACCTCAAGCTCCAGAAGCTCGACGACGGCAGCGCCATCGTCGTCATCCCCGAGCAGGAGGCCAAGAGCAAGCAGGCCTGGACGCAGCGCATCAGCGTGCTGCGTCTGCCGGCGGGGTGGTAGAGGCTGGTTGTGTGGTTGATGACGGCGACCAGGGCGTGTCGCTCGACCAACGCGGGCCTTGGTGTGGCCCGCCGATCCGCAGTCGGCCATGACGGCCGTGCGGCGAGCTGTCGTGGGCGATGTCTCCCTCGCCCTCGTCGAATCGCAGCAGCAGGACCGTGTGATCATCTGTCTCGGCTGGGCCGGTCGGGGGCGTGAAGGATTCGGTGTAGCGCACCACGTCGGAGATCCGCAGGTCATCAAGCAGGCCGTGGAAGGACGGATACTCCGGTCCGGCGTCGTGCTTTTCCGCGCCCAGGACGAGAAAGGGGTCAGAGTTCGGCCAATCGGTCTCCCGGCCCACACGGTAGCTCGCGTCGCCCGGCGGGCCGATCCCCTCGGCGTCGAGCTTGCCATCGACATAGAGGCAAATCCGGCCTGTTGTTTTCTCACGCGTGGCGGCCACGTGATGCCAGCTTCCATCGGTCAGGTCCGTCGCGCCGACCATGGTCTGACCTTCCCCCTCCACCGCCAGGCCGAACGCCAACCGGCCGTCGCCGAGGGACAGGCCGTAGTCCCCGTGGTCGCCTGCGTGGTAGACATCGCGGTCGATCAGGATGTTGCCGGTGATCCAGCCGTCGAGGCCCGTGCGGACGACGCCGGCGTTGACCCCGGGCGGGGCCTTGAGCCAGAACTCAATGGTCAAGTCGCCGCCGACGTTCACGGGGCCGTCGGGTTCGAGCGGGATCTTCACGCGATCGATGTCACCGGAACCGGTGCCGAAGAACTCCAAGGCGAAGCCCTCGGCGTGTGCCGCCATCGCGTGGACCATGACGGAGAGCCAAAGGATCAGCACACGGAGAAGAAAACGGGGCATGCTCGTCTTCCTTGGATATCGCCCAGAAACGGGGATCACGGGGCGGGCCTGAAGGCGGCGGCCTTGCGGCCGAGCTCGCGCGCGGCCAGTAAGGTCGGCTCGTGCTTGAGGGCGGTGCCGCGCTTGCCGCCGGGGCCCAGGACGTAGCCGAGGTAGGTCGAGCCTGGGGCGTACTTGATGGTCTTTTCCAGGGCCTCGATGCAGGACGCGGCCCGCTCGTAGGTGCTCTCTTCCTGCACGGTGACGATCCCGCCGGCCTTGGGTTTCATCTTTTCGCAGAAATAGTCGTTGCTCTTGAGGTAGAGCTCGCAGGACCAGCGATCGAGGAAGACCTTGAGTCGGCCGCTGACGGTGTACCAGTAGACGGGCGAGCCGTAGATCAGCACGTCGGCGGCATAGACCTTGGCCATGAGCCGGTCGAAATCGTCGTCGGCATGAACGCAGGCGCCGCGCTGCTTGCAGACCTGGCAGTTCTCGATGTGCTCGACGCGATGGTCAGCCAGGACGATCTTCTCGACGTCGGCCCCCTTCTCATGGGCGGCGTTGAGGACGACGTCGAGCAGGTCGTTGGTGTTGCCGTCGCGGCGGGCGCTGCCCATCAGGCCAAGGACATGCATGGCGGGTCTCCGTGCGGTTCGGCCGAAAGAGGTCTGATTTGGCTGACGCTTCCCAATCCGTGATGACCAGCCTATCATGGATTGAGCGGGCATCAATGTCTGATCTGGCCACGAAGTGGCACGATTTGCGCCACAATCAGCCGGGGGCGGCATGAACTACTTCTCCGACCTGTGCATCCTCGCAGCGAATGACACGGAGCGCTGCGGCCAGCGCTTCGAGGCCCGTGTGACGGACACGGTGGGCCTGAGCTACATCGTCAAGGGTGAGATCGATTTCACCTGCAAGGACGGCGAGCGGGCGGTGCTCGGGCCGGGCACGGTGTACTGGACCTGGCCGGGGCTGGACGTGCGCCTGGGCCCGCATGGCGGCGCGTACTGGCACGAGATGTGGCTGGTCGTCACCGGCCCGCGGACGCGCCGCTGGCTCGAGACGGGGCTGCTGCCGCGCACGACGTCCCCATTCCAGCTTCTTCGGCTGCGCCACGAGTTTGAATCGCTCTTCCGCCAGGTGGTGAACCTTGGCCAACCGACGGATGGCGACGAGCGGGCCCGACAGGTGCACCTGATCGAGGGGATGTTCTTGACGTTGAACGAGGACCGCCGTCTGTCTCACCGGCAGGGGCCTGTGGAGACGGCGATCCTCGACCTGGGCGATCGCATCCGCCGGGCGCCCTTCGAGCGCTATCGTTTCGCGCGCGAGGCGGCCCGCCTGGGCGTCTCCTACAGCCGGTTCCGCCGGCTGTTCCGCCAGATCGTGCACCGTCCCCCGCACGACTGGGTGCTGCACTGGCGGATGCAGGCTGCGGCACGTCTGCTCGAGCGGAGCGAGGGCCCCGTGCACGAACTGGCCGCGGGCTTGGGGTACGACAATTACCGCTACTTTGCCCGGCTGTTCCGCAAACACGTGGGGCTGTCGCCGCGGGGGTTCCGGCGGAGCCTGCCGCCGACGCACAACATCTCACGGCCGGCGCCGGCCCAGCACGCGGCTGATCACCATGCGTAAGCCTCGGGCGCTGAGCCGCCGGGGCCGGGCCAGATCTGGTCGATCTCCTTGAGTGTCTCTTCACCGAGCTTGAGGTCCAGCGCCCGCACCGCGCTGTCGAGCTGGGAACGCTCGCGCGGGCCGATGATCGGGGCGGTGAGGACGGGGTTGTGCAGCACCCACGCCAGGGCGACCTGCGCGGGCGGTTGGCCGAGCCGCTTGCACAGCGCCTCCCACTTCTCGAGCTGGGGGCGGCGCTGCTCGATCTGCTTCTCGACGTTCCCGCCCTTGCGCCGCCCGACGCGTTCCTGCTCGAGCACGCCGCCGAGAAGCCCGCCCGCCAGCGGGCTCCAGGCGATCACGCCCAGGCCGTAGT
>JADZCW010000022.1 GCA_020851395.1 Phycisphaeraceae bacterium | reverse complement strand
TAGATGCCGGTGGCCTCGTCGCGGACGAGGGTGCCGTAGAGGGCGCCGCTGCCTCCGAGCTTGAAGGAGCTGGTGATCAAAGGTTGGACGAAGTGAACAAAGCCACTGGCCACGGGGAGCCGGCGGGTGCCCAGGGCGTCCATGGCGTGGCCGAAGGCGAGGATCGAGCCGTCGTCGAGCACGGCGGTGATGGTGCCGATGGCGGAGAAGTCGACGTCGCCCCAGAGCAGGGGGATGGTCAGGATGCCGCCGGGGACCATGGGGATGTTCTTGGGGTCGATGCCCGGCGGCGGTGAGCCGGCGACGGCGCCGGGGGCGACGACGGGGACCAGGCCCATCGGCGTGAACATCGGCTTGAGCAGGTCGGCCAGCTCGCGCGAGGACACGGCCAAGGGGAGCATCAGATGCGTCGGCGCCGCGGCGGGCAGGCTGGAGGTGGCGTCAGGGGTCGTTGATTCGTCGGCCGCGAGCAGACGAGCCAGGAGCCGGGCGCGGAAATTCCTGGCGCTCGGCGTCTGGGACGCGAGCCGTTGCGCCCATGCGGCGGAGAGGTTGCTCGTGGCGCGTCCGCCAGCGGTCACACCTTGAGCACTTCCGGGGGCGGGGGTGGGGCGGTCGGGGTCGCTCGGGGAGAGGGGGCGGCCGTCATCTCGTGCGGCGACGGGGAGCATCTGCTCGATGGGCTGGACGCCGACGTAGCAATCCTTGGAGAGTCCGTAGCCGAAGGCGAAGGCGCCCAGGAGTCGGCCGCCCTTGCCGAGTTCGTGGGGCTCGTCGTCGGACCAGAGGTAGATCGGTGAGCCGGACATGCCGGCGACGGGGCCGGACTTCTGCATGCGTTCATCGGTGCAGCGGACCCAGGTGACGCCGAGCTGCGGGCCGAAGTCCTGCATGACGCTGACGACCTCGACGGGGAAGGGCTCGACGTCGATGCCATGAAAGACCGTCAGGCCGTAGCCGCGCATGCCGACGCGGACGTCGCGCAGGGCGATGATGGGAGTGGAGAGGGTGGGCTTGGCGCGGGAGGCGGAGGGGGGTGCAGCGACGGCCTGGGCGAGCGAGATCGTCGGCCAGATGAGCTGGCCGATCAGCGCGCCGACGAGCAACCAGAGCAGGGGCCGACGGGGCGTCGCCGAGGGGAGTTTGCGGCTCATTCGTCAAGCGTAATCAAAGGGTTGAACATTGACAAGGATCGGAGGGTGTTCGATACTCCGGCGGGTTTTTCGTCACGCCCACGGCGATGTTCCGCGGGCGAGTGCCTGCCGGGGCCGAAAGACCTAAAACGCGCGGAGCGATCGATGCACGAACGCGTGCAGCAGATACTCGGGTACGAATTTCAGAACGCGTCGCTCCTGAACGAGGCGCTGACGCACGCGTCGATCGCCGGCCACCGGCTCGAGAGCAACGAACGGATGGAGTTCCTCGGCGACGCGATCCTCGGGGCCGTGGTGTCGGACTACCTGTTCCGGAACTACCCGACCTACCTCGAGGGGGACCTGACGAAGATCAAGAGCGCGGTGGTCAGTCGCAAGAGCTGCGCCCGGGTGAGCGAGGCGCTCGAGCTGCAGACGATGCTGAGCCTGGGCAAGGGGATGGCGGGGCGCGAGGTGCTTCCGAGCAGCATCGCGGCGGCGGTGTTCGAGTCCATCATCGCGGCGATCTACCTCGACGGCGGCATGGAGCCGGCCAGGGCTTTCATCCTGCGGCACATGACGCCGATCATCCAGGAGACGGCGGCGTCGGCGCACCAGCAGAACTTCAAGAGCATGCTCCAGCACCACGCGCAGAAGAGCCTGCCGGGCAACCCGATCTACGTCGTGCTCGACGAGAAGGGGCCGGACCACTCCAAGTGTTTCGAGGTGTGCGTGGAGATCGACGGGCGGCGGTACGGGTCGGCCTGGGCGGCGTCGAAGAAAGAGGCTGAGCAGAAGGCGGCCCAGCTGGCGCTGCGCGACCTGGGCGTGCTGTGGGATCAGGAGTCGACCGAGGGGACGGGTGAGCCGGGGGAGGACGATGCGGGCGACGATGACGAGCCCGCCCCGACGCCGTCCGAGGATCATCGGACAGCCTGAGCCCCTCACAAGCCATCCGCGCGTGACAACGCCCTGCCGGTTCTCTCACGAGACCGCCGACGCATATGTTGCCGACGGATGATCTTTCGTCAGCGAGGCGGGGGGGGGTTACTTCACGCCGGCGGTCGAGAGCTGGCTGATGGCGTCGAGCCAGTTCTCACGGTCCTTGCCCTCGGGCTTGCCCTTGGCCAGCCAGATCATGTAGGCCTGTTTGGCGATCTGGTCGTGGGTGAGCTTGATGGTGACCTCGGGCTTGGCCGAGGGAGCCTTGGGTGCGACGGTGGGCGTCGCTGGTGCAGGCTTGGGAGCCGGCACAGCGATCGTGGGGGTGGACATAGCTGGCTTGGAATGAGCGCTGGCACGCTTGGCCATGAGGAGACTCCTTTCTCTAAAGGCAGGGCATCTCCTGGTCCCGGATAAACCCCGCTGGAACGTAGGATTCAGGTTACACTTATCGGACGATCTTGGCAAGCCAGAGAGGATGCGCAATCTCGGAAAACTTGCCTGGGCGCCGATTACTTATACCCACACGATGTTTGAGATTAATGCAATCGGCGCGCCATATCTCCAAAACGTGCTCCGGGGTCGCCTTACGGGCCTGCTTGGGCGGGTGATGCCCAGAGAGTCGGCAACCCTGCCCAGGGTTTGGGCGGATGAATGGATCGGTGCACGGTGGGGAACCGGTGGATAGGCGCGGTCAGGCGCGCAGCTCATGGAGCTTGGCCAGGACCTCGGCCTCGTGGTCCTGGGGCTTGACGCGGTCCCAGCGGTGGGCGACGAGGCCTTGCGGATCGATCAGGAACGTGGTGCGGACGATGCCGACGAAGGCTTTGCCATAGAGCGTCTTCTGCTGCCAGACTCCGTAGGCCATGGCGACCTGGGCGTCGACGTCGGCCAGGAGTGTGAAGGGCAGGGCGAGCTTATGTGCGAACTTGGCGTGGGACGCCTCGGTGTCGGTGCTCAGGCCGACAACCACGGCGCCCAGGCGATCGAAGTCGGCGTGGCGGTCGCGGAAGCCGCAGGCCTCGGTGGTGCAGCCGGGGGTGTTGTCGCGGGGATAGAAGTAGAGGACGACCCAGCGCCCCGGGGGCCTGCCATGCGGCGGGGCGAGCAGGTCGCGGAGATGGACCATCCGGCCGGTCTGGTCGGGCAGGTGGAAGTCGGGGGCGGGTTGTCGAGGTTCGATCGGGGGCTTGAACGATAGATCTTCGTCGGAAGCTGAACCGCTGGGCATGAGGCACTCCTGTGAACTCAAGGAGCCGGAAGCGGACATGTTACGAAGAACGCGGGAAAAGTCATCTGCTGAAATATGCCATAGGGAGAAGAGCTGAGGCGGTTGGACGAGCGGGCCGGTCGGCGTCGGCGTGCGGGTGGGGGCATGGGCTGGCTTTTGGGGGGCGCGGCGGTGGAGTATGCTTGGGCGATGTCGAACGGTTGGGTGATTTCCATCGGGAATTTTGACGGGGTGCACGTCGGGCACCGGGCGATCCTCCGGCGGGCGTGCGCCGAGGCGCGGCGGAGGGGGGTTAAGGCGATGGCCATGACGTTCGAGCCGCACCCGGTCAGCGTGCTGCGACCGGGCGAGGCGCCGCCGCGGATCACGGGGGCGGACGAGAAGCTGGCGCTGTTGCGGGAGACGGGGGTGGACCACGTCGAGGTGCTCGAGCCGCGGCGGGATCTGCTGGGGCTGAGCGCGGGGGCGTTCGTGGAATGGCTGGTCGAGAAACACGGGATGGAGGCGATCGTTGAGGGGGCGGATTTTCACTTTGGCGCGGGCAGGAGAGGGGACGTTGACACGCTGCGCGAGCTGGGCGTGAAGATGGGGTTCGAGGCGGTGGTGGTCGAGCCTGTGACGGTGGTGACGGACAATCTGATGCAGACGCCGGTGGGCAGCTCGCTCGTCAGACGGTTGGTGCTGGCCGGGCGGGTGCGCGACGCGGAGATCTTGCTGGGCAGGACGTTTTCATTGGCGGCGACGGTGGTCGAGGGGGAGAAGCGCGGGCGTCAGCTAGGGTTCGCGACGGTTAACCTCGACGCCGAGGCGTTGCACGGGCGGCTGATCCCGGGGCACGGGGTGTATGCGGGGTCGGCATTGCTGGCCAACGGGTGGACGCTGCCGGCGGCGATCAGCGTCGGGGCCAAACCGACATTTGGACGGCACACGACGGTGGTCGAGGGGCATCTGGTGGGGTATGAGGGGGATCTGTACGGACAGCGCGTCGAGCTGCGATTCGAGCGGTGGCTGCGCGATCAGTCGCGCTTCCCGGAAGTGGAACTGCTCCGCAAGCAGCTTGAGCGCGACGTGGCTGAGACGCGCAGGCTGGCGGGACTCGGTGTGATTGCCCGGCAGCCGACGGAGGTGACGGCATGAGCGATCGTGACCCGCAGGCAATGGCGAAGGAACTGGCCGGGGTGCTCCGCGGGGCGCAGTCGGTGCTGATCACCACGCACGCCAAGCCGGATGGAGACGCCTTCGGGTGCGTGCTGGCGATGGCGTGGACGCTGCGGGGGATGGGCAAGAAGGTGCGGGCGGTGGTCGTGCCGCCGATGCCCGAGCCGTTCGGGCAGATCGCGGGGGCGTCGATCGTCGAGCGGTTCGAGGCGGGGATGAGCTTTGAGCCCGTGGACGTGGCGGTGGTGCTGGACAC
>JADZCW010000021.1 GCA_020851395.1 Phycisphaeraceae bacterium | reverse complement strand
TTCATCATCGCCGGCGCCGGCGACCAGATTCAGCCCATGGTCGAGCTCGCCGCCGCCGAGGGCATCGGCGGACGCGTCCACTTCACCGGCTTCCTCTCCCCCCACGACGTCCAACGCGTCCTGGACATGGCCGATGTCTACGTCATGCCCTCGGTCTCCGAGCCCTTCGGCATCGCCCCCCTCGAGGCCATCAGCCACGACGTCCCGGTCATCATCTCCAAAACTTCCGGCGTCGCCGAGGTCCTCACCCACGCCCTGAAGGTCGATTTCTGGGACGTCCAGGACATCGCCGACAAGATCCTCGCCGTGCTGCGCCACCCCTCGCTCGCCGCCACCCTCCGCCAGAACGCCGAGACCGAAGTCCGCGGCCTGACCTGGGACGCCGCCGCCCGCAAGTGCCTCTTGATCTACCAGCGCCTGATGCACGTGGCCCCGCCGCCGTTGGCCGCCCTGCCGCGCCTGGCCCGCTGACGCTGTGGGGGGAGCATTCTCGCATGGACCCGAAGATCACCCGCCGTCAATTCAGCGCGGGCCTGGGGGCCGCCATCGCCCTGGTCTGCCTCGGCTGCGAACGCCAACCCGAGGGCGACGCCAAGACGACCTCGACCGGCAAGCGCCGCACGCGGTCGAACCTCGCCAAGGAACCCTTCCTCGCCGGCCCGCTCGCTCAGTATCAACCCCCGGGCGTGTATGAGCAGTTCTGGCAGGACAAGGACGTCTACCTCGTCAGCAACGGCCAGAAACTCATCGCCATCGCCTCGGTCTGCACGCACCTCGGCTGCACACCCTACTGGCACGCGGACGAGGCGCGTTTCGTCTGCCCCTGCCACAAGAGCCTCTTCGACCCTCAGGGAATCGTCCAGCCCGACATGAAGGCCAAACGCTCCCTCGACCGCTGCGCGATTGCCCTTGTGACTCTTCCGGGGGGCGCCGGCAAGGTGATCCAGGTCGACCCCACCCGCCTCTTCCGCGAGAATGGCCCCGACGGCACCGGCTGGGACAGCCCCGACGCCAGCCTCGCCTTCCCCAACGCCTGACACAGGTTCCTCCCATGCGCATCCTCCGCTTCCAAGACCCCATGGGTCACACCCACTACGGCTCCCCCGCCGACGACCGCCACGCCGACCTCCTCGAGGGCGACCTCTTCACCGGCCTGCGCCCGACGAATCAGCGCCTGACCATCGGCAAGCTCCTCGCCCCCCTCGCCCCGGCCAACATCTTCTGCATCGGCCTGAACTACCGCGGCCACGCCCGCGAGACCAACGCCGCCATCCCCGAGATCCCCGTCATCTTCATGAAGCCCACCAGCGCGGTGACAGCCCCCGCAAGCCCCATCCGCATCCCCGCCTGCTGCACCCGCGGCCCCGAGGTGGACTACGAGGGCGAACTGGCCGTCGTCATCGGCAAGCCCGCCCGCGACGTCCCCGCCGAGCGCGCGATGGATTACGTCCTGGGCTGCACCGCCGCGATCGACGTCTCGGCCCGCAAGTGGCAGAAGAACTCCGGCGGCGGCCAGTGGATCCGCGGCAAGAGCTTCGACACCTTCTGCCCCCTCGGCCCCGTCCTGGTCACCAAGGACGAGCTCGCCGACCCCCAGTCCCTCCGCCTGACCACCACCATCAATGGCCAGACGATGCAGGACTCGACCACCAGCGACATGATCTTCCCCATCGCCCAGCTAATCGCCTTCCTCAGCCAGGACACCACCCTCCTGCCCGGTACCGTCATCCTCACCGGCACGCCGCAAGGCGTCGGCTTCGTCCGCCAACCCCCCGTCTTCCTCAAGCCCGGCGACACCGTCACCGTAGAAATCGAAAAGATCGGCCGCCTGACCTGTCCCGTGGCTTGATACCATTTGCCTGTCAACGAGGCAGGCATGTGCGTCCCTGGCTCAGTCCGCGACTCGGATTATCTGTAGTGCCCCCTTTTCTGGGCCTATTCCTTGGGTGTGGAGTGTGAGATATATATGGCAACCAAGATTGTTGCTCGATTATCGATACTAATTGGTATTGTGATATTAACGTGGGAACTGATGACATGGTCACTTATCCAGTCCCATAACAGCACCCCAACTTCTGAGAGTGTATTGTGGGGGCACGCGTGGACCCCAATCGTTGCAGCTGTATTTATTGCATTCGGGTTTCTCCTGAGCAGGAAGTCAGGCAGAAGATAATCATTGGGGGGAGGGAAAGGGGGGAAGGAGACAGGCGGGAAAAGGGGGGGACATCACACATTTCTCCCGACGGATTCACCAAATAATGTGTGATATTCCTTTTTCCTCGCCTGTCCCTTTTGCCTCGCTCGACCGGGCCGACGACCACCTCCAGGCCCTGCACCGCAACCAGCGACTCCTGTGATCGTTCATCAACGCCACGCCACGGACGATTCCATGGCCGACCGAGTCAGATAATGGATGACGCAGCGCTCAGCAGACAGGACTCTATTTCAAAAAAGCCTGTTGAAACGCCCGAGCAAGCCTGGCGACAGCTTCCCGTGCTTCGGGCAAGCCGGCGGGAGGGCCATACGGCGTCTTGTTGACATCAATGATGAAGATCCGGCCGTCGGAATGGCGCAACACATCGAACTCACAAAACTCCGCCTTCATCGCTCTGGCAAATTGCAGA
>JADZCW010000020.1 GCA_020851395.1 Phycisphaeraceae bacterium | reverse complement strand
CCCTTCGAGCCCCAGCCGTAGATGTCATGGTTGCCCACGCAGTACTTGATGGGCAGGCTGCAATCCTTGATGACGCTGGTGAACAGGTCATACACGCGCTTGGCCTGCTCGGGGTCGCCGGGCTGAGCGCTCTCGACCATGTCCCCGCCGGCCAAGATGAAGTCCGGCCGGGGCGAAAGCTCCTGGATCTTCGCCAGACATTTGGCCAACCCCTTGGCCGCGTCGAGCTCCGGTTTCATGTGCACGTCGGTCATGTGCACCACACGGAACGCCTGCTTGCCCGCCCCCGCTGCGGGCGAGGCTCCCGCCTGGGCCTTCGCGCTCGTCGGCAGCGCACAGCCCGCCGACAGCGCTGCCGCGCCGAGGCCCGCCGCCTTAAGAAAATCCCGACGCGTCAGCTCACCTTGCTCGTGAATGGGGTCCATCGCTGTCTCCTATATCTCAGCAGCACCGGCTCACCAACATCTTAGACCTTGACGATCTCCCCGCCGTGGCTGGCGATCTCGCGCCCTGCCTTCTCGATAAACGCCGCCAGCGGCATTGCCCCCAGGTCGCCGCGCACCCGGTCGCGCACCGACACCGTCCCCGCCTCCTGGTCCCGCCCGCCGACGACGAGCATGTACGGCACCTTGTCGTCCTGCGCCACCTTGATCTTGGCGTTGACGCGCTCGTTCGAAAGATCGACCGTGGCCCGCCCCCGGAAGTCGGCGCCCTTCAAGGCCGCATGCACCTTCATCGCATACTCATTGAACTTGTCGCTCACCGGCAGCACCCGGAACTGCTCCGGCGAGATCCACAGCGGGAACGCCCCGGCGTAGTGCTCGATCAGGATCCCCGTGAACCGCTCCATCGACCCGAACGGCGCCCGGTGGATCATCGCCGGCCGATGCGTGGCATTGTCCTGCCCGACGTACTCGAGCTTGAACCGCTCGGGCAGGTTGTAGTCAAGCTGCACCGTCCCGAGCTGCCACTTGCGCCCGATCACGTCGCGGACGATGAAGTCCACCTTCGGCCCATAGAAGGCCGCCTCGCCCGCCGCCTCGGTGAAGCTCATCCCCAGGTCGCGCAAGACCTGCCGCAACTGGCTCTCCGCCCGCTCCCAGTTCCGGGGGTCGCCGACGTACTTGTCGCTCGACGGATCGCGCAGGCTGAGGCGAATGTGCACGTCGTTGAACCCGAACGTCTTGAACACGAACTGCACCAGCTGGATCGTCGCCGCGAACTCGCCCGGCACCTGCTCGTGCGTGCAGAAGATGTGCGCGTCGTCCTGCGTGAACCCGCGCACGCGCGTCAGCCCGCTGAGTTCGCCGGATTGCTCGAAGCGATACACCGTCCCGAACTCCGCCAGCCGCACCGGCAGGTCGCGGTAGCTGTGCGGGTCCGAGGCGTAGATCTTGCAGTGATGCGGGCAGTTCATCGGCTTGAGCAGGTACTCGTCGTCCGAGTCGCGCATCTTGATCGGCGGGAACTGGCTGTCCGCGTAGTAGGGGTAGTGTCCGCTGGTCTTGTACAGGTCGATCTTCCCGATGTTCGGCGTGTAGACCAGGCTATAGTCGAGCTCGATGAGCTTGGCCCGCAGGAAATCCTCGAGGATCGTGCGCAGCATCCCGCCGCGCGGCTTCCAGAGGATCAATCCCTGCCCCACCTGCTCGTCGATCGTGAAGAGGCCCAGCTTCGTGCCGATCAGCCGGTGATCGCGCTGCTTGGCTTCTTCCTGGAGCTTCTGGTGCTGCTCGAGGTCCGCCTGGCTGAAGAAGGCTGTGCCGTACAGCCGCTGGAAGCGGTCGGAGTTGACGTCGCCATGCCAATGCGAGCTAGCCACCGACGTGACCTTGAAGGCCGCGATCGCCCCCGTCGCCGGCACATGCGGGCCCATGCACAGGTCTTCCCAGTTCGCGTTGGGCTGGCCCGTGGCGTACCACGACAGGCTCTTCGCCCCGCCGGCGATGGCCCGCTGGGCGTTGTCGATCTTGTACTTGTTCCCCTCAGCCTTCAGTCGCCCCATCCCCTCTTCCGGGGGCAGCTCATAGCGTGTGAACGGCCGATTCTCCTCGACGATCTTCTTCATCTCCGCCTCGATGCGCGGGAAGTCGTCGCTGCTGATCGGCGTCTCGAGCGCGATGTCGTAGTAGAACCCGCTGTCGACCGGCGGGCCATATGCGAGCTTGGCGTCCGGCCACAGCCGGCAGACCGCCTCGGCCATCACGTGAGCCGTCGAGTGCCGCAGGAGATAGAGCGCGTCCGGATCGACCTCCCCCTTGGAGAGTCCCTGCTTGTCCTGCCGTGGCTTGGTCACGATCGCCAGCGTGGCGTCGGCCGTGATGGGGCGATGGAGGTCCGTCAGCACGCCGCTGACCTTGGCGCCGATGGCCGCCTTGGCCAGCCCCGCGCCGATGTCCGCCGCGACCTGCCCCGCTGTGACCGGTTGGGCGTATTCTCGAACGCTACCGTCGGGAAGTGTGATCCGCATGGGAGACTCCACCCCGGAAGCATTAGCATAAGACTTCACGGGGAAAGGGGATAGTGTATCGAGTCACGGGTCCGACGCTAAAAACAACCGCGGCCGTCACCGGTAGGGGGGACGGCCGCGTCTTGGTTGCCTGATTAGCTGGCCAATCACCAGCGCGACGCGTCCCCTGCGGCCGACCGGGTCCTCCCGGTGGTCGTGGTCGTCGTAGTCGTCGTGCTGGTCAGTCGATTCTTCATGGCTCACCTATCATATCGACTATCAACCCGTCCGGCTTCTCTCTGGCACATGAACTTGGCTTGCCGTGCTGCCGTAAGATCCTCACCTTTCGAAGTTCGCTCGGAGTCGTCCATGCCCCTCGTCGATGCTCCTACCACGGGTTTTTGCTTGACTTGCGGCTACCAACTGCATGGCCTGGCGGAGCACCGCTGCCCGGAATGCGGCCGGCCGTTCGATCCTGCCGACCCCAAGACGATGAGCAAGATCAACTCGTCGGCCTTGAAGCATTGGCCCATGCATGCACCGGGATGGATCTTTCACCTGACCACTGCCGTCCTCGCCATGGCCATGCTCGTAGCTTGGACGCCGCCGGGCGGATACTTCTCGCTCGTGATGCTCTCCTTGATCGGCTGGGTGCTGTTCGGCGGGATATGGTGTCTGCGATTGGTCATCACGCTCGGCCTGATGCTCTATCACCATGACCGCCCGCCCTCGCCCTTGAATTGGGCAATGCGATGGATGGTGGCTCCACTGATCGTTTGCCTTACCCTCGGGCTGATCGTCAAACGTGTCCCCCTCCGCGCGGGATTCCGCTTGTCGCGCCCGGCCATGCAACAATTGGCCCAGCAGGTCATGGCCGTTCCCCCTGGCGGAGTGATGCCTGCCGACCGCTTCGTCGGAATCTACCACGCTTCCAGCGCGGAGCAGCTTCCCTGGGGGATGCGGTTTGAGGTCAAGGGCGCGGGCTTCATGGATCGTTGTGGCTTCGCCTACAGCCCTGCTGGTCCGCCTCTCCCCACCTCAGACGATCACTACACCCGTTTGTACGGCGGGTGGTACATCTGGCGGGAGGTTTTCTAGCCGGTTCGTGCCTTGCCCAATCCCAGCTTCAGGAGCAGCCCCGTCGCTCACTTCCACTGCGACACCGTCCGCGGCTTGGGCGCGGCCTTCCCGCCGTTCTTCGTCAGCTCCTTCATCGTGCGGATCTTCAGCCGCGCCGCCCCCCGGCTCTTGTTCGTGCCCAATCGCTTCGACGACGCCAGCCGCTTCTTCGCCCCCGCGATGGCGTGCCTGTACTGCGGCAGCCACTGCGCCTGAGCGACGAGCATCTCGTCGACCATCTGCCAGACCTCCTCGGGGTTGCACACCGCGCCGACCAGCGGGTCGTGCAGCATCGCCTGCTTGAGCAGCGTCACGTCACCCGTCAGCGCCGCCTGCTTGGCCATCCGTTGCACGTTGATCGACGCCAGGCAGGTCGCCGCACACGCCAGCGGCAGATCGCCCACGCGCGGGATGCTCATGCCGTTGCGATCGACGTAGCCCGGCACCTCCACCACGCAGTCGTCGGGCAGGTTGGTGATCGCCCCCTGATTCCGCACGTTGAAGTGCCCGCGATACGGCCGGCCCGTCTCGAGCGACTCGATGATGTACGAGCCGTGCTCGTTGCTGCGGTTCTCGGGGCTGATGGGTTTTTCCTGTTTGTTCAGCCACTTGGGGAACTCGGTCCGGAACCAGTTCCGTCCCTCGGTGCAGATGCGCAGGTATCCCCCTGTCTCACCGAGGATCCATCGGGACATGTCGATCCACCGCATGATCTCCTTCGGCCGCTTGCGGTACCACGGCAGGTACTCCGAGAGGTGCCCGTTGGACTCCGTCGAGTAGTACCCGAACCGCCGCAGTACATCGATGCGGACCTTCTCCGTCTTGCGGTATTCCTCGTTGCGCTCGAAGGCCTCGAGAAGCTCTTCGCCGCCGATCGTGCGGCCCTGGTAGATGATCCGCACATACCACGTCTGGTGGTTGATGCCCGCGCAGATGATGTCCACCTCGCTGCGGTCCTTGGCCCCGAGCACCTTGGCGATCTGTTCGTGCCCGTGCTGAACGCCGTGGCAGAGCCCCACCACCGGCACCCCGCCCTGATCCAGCGCCGCCCAGGTGTTCATCGCCATCGGGTTGGCGTAGTTGAGGAACAGCGCATTCTTGGCCGAGACCTCCCGGATGTCCCTGCAGAAATTGAGCACCTGAGGGATGTTCCGCTGCGCGTACATGATCCCCCCGGCGCAGAGCGTGTCGCCCACGCACTGGTCGACGCCGTACTTGAGCGGGATGTCGATGTCCGTCGTGAACGCCTCGAGCCCGCCGATCCGCGTGCAGTTGATGACGTAATTCGCCCCCTCGAGCGCCCGCCGGCGGTCCAGCGACGTGCTGACCTTGGCCGGCAGCTTGTTGTCCGCCACGTCCTTGGCGCAGAGCTGGGCCACCATGTCCAGGTTGCGCTTGGAGATGTCGTGCAG
This sequence comes from Phycisphaeraceae bacterium, assembly GCA_020851395.1. Classification (GTDB taxonomy): domain Bacteria; phylum Planctomycetota; class Phycisphaerae; order Phycisphaerales; family Phycisphaeraceae; genus JADZCW01. The sequence goes on along the minus strand of JADZCW010000020.1, from coordinate 84 downwards.
CGCGAAGTGCGTGTCCGCCAGCTCCGGCACCGTCAAGAGATCCCGCACCAGCGTCCGCGTGAACGTCACGCTGCCCGCTCCGAT
>JADZCW010000019.1 GCA_020851395.1 Phycisphaeraceae bacterium | reverse complement strand
TCGACGCCGGCGAGGAGCGCAAGCGCCTGACCAAGCGCCTCGAGGACGTGACCAAATCCATCGGCACCCTCCATGGCCGACTCTCCAACGAGAGCTACATCAGCAAAGCCCCTCCCGCCCTGGTCGAGCAGACCCGCGCCCAGCTCGCCGCCGCCGAGCGTGAGAAACAAGCCCTCGAGGCTCAGCTCGCGGGCCTGGCGTAATCTCTACTCAAGATATTTACCACGGAGAGCACGGAGGACACGGAGAAGACACCGAGTCAAAAAACATGGAGTGGCGCATCACTCCGTGTCTTCTCTGTGTCCTCTGTGTCCTCCGTGGTTAATTGGCTCAGGCCGCCGCCTGCCGGGCCAGCGATTGCAGGCTCTGGGCGATCTGCTCGGGCGTCAGACTCGCCTGGATCAGCGCCGCCTGCGTCACCGCCTTGGGCATGCCATAGACCACGCATGTCTCCTGGCTCTGGGACAGGATGGTCCCGCCGATCGCGTGCAGCGGCCGGGCCCCCTGCAGACCGTCCTCGCCGATCCCTGTCAGTACCACCGCAAGCGTCCGCGCCCCGGTGGCCTTGGCCGCCGAAGCCAGCAGCGCGTCGACGCTCGGCCGATACAGCGCTTCCTTGGGCTCGTCGTTGACCAGCATCTCCCACCTCGCCAGCCCCGTCTTGTGCAGGTGAATGTTCTTGCCCCCGGGAGCGATGTAAATCGTCCGGGCCGCCAGGGGCATGTGATTCTCCGCGTGCACCACGGGAATCTGGCACGACTCGTTGAGCCGCTCGGCCATCGACCGCGTGAAGATCTCGGGCATGTGCTGGGCCACCACCACCGGCGTGGTGAGCGTGGCCGGCAGCGACGGCAACACCGTCTCGAGGACGGGTGGCCCCCCGGTGCTCGACCCGATGCAGATCACGTCGAACTGCCCCGGCCGATAGGTCGGCACGGCATGTGTCACCGGCGCGAACGCGGTCCCGCGCTTGAGTCGATGCTTGGGCGCCGCCCCCAGCGCCCGCACCTTGGTCAGTAGTTCCTCCTGGATGTTCGTCACCGACAGGGAGATTTGCGACATGTCCTTGGCCAGGAAGTCCGCCGCCCCCAGTCGCAGGGCCGTCAGCGACGCGTGCGAGCCCTCGGTCGTCAGCGAGCTGACCATCACCACCTGCGTCGGGCACTCGCGCATGATGTGCCGCAGGGCCGTCAGCCCGTCCATCTCCGGCATCTCGATGTCCAGGGTGATCACGTCCGGCTCAAGCTTCTTGGCCAGCTCAAAGCCCTCCCGGCCATTGTTGGCCACGCCGACGACCTCGATCGCCGGATCGCTCTGGAGCATCTGCTTGATGGCTCGCCGCATGAAGGCCGAGTCGTCAACCACCAGGACGCGCATAGAAAACCCTTTCACAGACATCGTGCCTACGCGGCACGGGCCTGGGTGTGTGCGATCTGAATCAGCGGCCGGGCCTGACCGTCAGCCACCCGGTAGAGCAGTTCCCCCCGCGAACCCTCGATGACGCTCAGCGGCCCCTTGGTCTGAGTGGTCACCTTGTAGCTGATGCCCTCGATGTCCAGCACCACGCCGGCGTGCAACGCGCGGTGAACCTTCACCCCCACCTCCCGGAAATTGTCGATCCGGGCCTTGAGTTCATGCATCGCCAGCTGCGCGCGGGCCAGGGCCGCCTGGTCGGTGGCCAGCTCGTAAGTTAGCTCCGTCTGCCGCTCCTTGTCCGAAGCCGTGGGGCGCCGGCCGACGGTGCTGATGAGCTGCTGCTGCTGCTCACGGAGTTTCTCGGTGGTCTGCACGAGCTTGTCGTGGATGTCCTGGAGGCGTCGGCGCATGGGCTCGAGCCGGGGCACCGTGCCCAGCACCAGGTGCGTCGTCACCGCACCGGGACTGCCCAGCGCCGCGACCTCCACCTGCCCGCAGGCCGTCACGCGTCCGCCGATGATCGCCGCGTGGGGCGACCGAATCTGTCCGTTGACCGTCAGCTCGCAGTTGATGACCTCCTTGTCGACGACCAGGTCATGGCGAACCTGCCCGCGCACGTTGTCGAGATACTTCGCCCGTAGGCTGCCCCCGACCTGCGCCTGCCCACCGTTGCCGTGGCTGGCGAACCCGCCGAGCGCCGACAGATCCCCCTGGCACTCGATGGTCGCCGCCTCGATCAAGCCCTGCACCTCCACGGAGCCCTGGGCCTGGATCTTGAAGCAGTCCCGCACGCCCTTGCCCACCTTCACGTCCCCGGCGAACTCGATGTTCCCCGTCGAGAAGTCCACGTTATCCCGCACTTCCAGGAACTGCCGGATAGCCACCGTGTCCTGCGTGACGCTCAGCACCCCGTCGGCTTGAGCCACGAGCTGGCCATGCGCGTCCTTGCTGATTGACTCGTCGATCCGGGGCAGCAGTGACTTGCCCGGCCGAGCCGCCAGGATCTTGCCGAACAAGTCCACTCCGTCCTCACCGTCGGTGGCCTGGACGATCTGGCCGACGACTTGGCCGACCTTGACCATCTGGAACGCGCTGCGGTCGTAGTGGCTCTGGGGCTGGCTGTCCTTGGCCTCAGAGCCTGCGACGAGCCACTGGATGTGCGCGTCCTGGCCGTGCCGCGGCGGGACCCCCCGGGCAACGACCCTGCGGAGGTCCGTGTCACACGCCGCGGCCTCACGCACCAGATCCGCGACCGCCTGCTCGACCGATGGATTGAGCGACACCCCGCAGCGGCGAAGCTCCTCAACACACAGCTCGGCCGTCAGAAGCTCTCTGGGCAGTTCGCCCGGGACCAGCAACTCAGCCGCAGTCTGGTCCCGATCGATCAGCACCCGAACGTTATGGGTCGGTTGCGGATCGCTCATCACTGTCCCCCGGTCCGTCCGCCTACGCGGCGGCGCGGGCCAGGGTCTCCTTGATCCGTTCGCTCAGACCGTCCGGCGTGAAGGGCTTGACCACGTAGTTGTTCACCCCGGCCTTGATGGCCTCGACCACGCGGGCCTTCTCAGCCTCGGTCGTGACCATGATGATCGGGGACTTAAACCCCTTGGCGCGGAACTGCTTGACGAAGGTCAGCCCGTCCATGTTCGGCATGTTCCAGTCGACCAACAGCAGGTCCGGCTGGAAAGCGCCGACCTTGGACATCGCGTCCAGGCCGTCGCAGGCCTCCTGGACGTCGCTATAGCCGAGCTGTCCGAGGATGCCCTTCTGGATGTTCCGCATCGTCTTGGAGTCGTCGACAAGAAGGATTTTCATGGTGGCTATCCTTGAGCTGCTGGCTGAGCATGGTTAGGCGTTCTTCGCACCGACCGCGGCACTTCCGGGGGCGGCGGGCTTGAGGCACGACTGCTTGATCGACACTTCCACGGCGAACTGGCCGCAGTCGCTGGTGCACGGCAGGTGGATGCAGATCACGTCCTTGGCCCCGTGGATGGCGTGGTCGTTGCCGATGACCACCGACGGGCAGGTGATGCTCACGTGCTTGCCCGCGAACTGGGCCTTGGCCCCGCCCGAGACCATGTTCACCAGCTCGCCCACCGCGTCGGGGAAGTCCGCGTGGCTGTGGGCCATGTCCGTCCCGACGAACAGGCTTACCACCCGCTCGGCCGTGGCGATGGGGAAGCTCAGGACGATCGAGCCCTCGAGATCGCCGGACATGCCGATGATCCCCGACACGTCGTACGACGGATCGCCCGAACGCTTGAGCGCCGGTTCGCCGATGTCGACTTTCAGTTGCAGCATCGTCTCGAAGACGTTCTGCACGGACTTGATGAACGGCGTGATGTAACTGCTGTCCACGGTCAATCTCCTGTTCAGGCGGCCGCCCGAGTGGCCGGCGCGCCGGCGGGTTGGCTGGTCCGAATCAGCTGCACGACATCAAGGATCAGGCTCACGTCGCCGTCCTCGCGTATGGTGGCCCCGCTGAACGGGCCCCCCTTGGTGTACTGGTCATCCAACGGCTTGATCACGATCTCCTGCTGCCCCACCAGGCGGTCGACCATCAGCCCGGCCTTCTGCCCGCCGACGCCGACCACCACCGCGAAACGCTGCGACGCCTCATCGCCCGTCTCACGCAGGTGCTTGCGCATGTCCACCAACGGCAGCACAATGTCCCGCAGACGCATCACCGGCGCCCCGCGCACCGTGTGCACCTCCGACGCCTCCGGCCGCACGATCTCCGCCACCGTCTGCAGCGGGATCGCGTAGAGGTGCTTGCCCACGCCGACCATCATCGCCGGCATGATCGCCACCGTCAGCGGGATCAGGATCTCGATCGTCGTCCCCTGCCCCTTGGCCGAGAAGATGTTCACCGACCCGTTCATCTTCGCCACGTT